>VBAB01000267.1 GCA_005888525.1 Alphaproteobacteria bacterium | reverse complement strand
TGCCCAAGACGCTGCGCGAGGCCACGGGCTGCCTTGCCGATTCCTCATGGCTGCGCGAGGCATTCGGCGACGCGGTCGTCGAGCACTACGTGCACACGGCCAAGTGGGAACAGTTCGAATACGACCGCCGCATCACGGATTGGGAGCTGGTGCGCGGCTTCGAACGGTATTGAGGGGATCGCGCTCACGCCTTGTCAACGACGAGGGGGTTGCCGACGGCGTCGAGGGAGGTGGCCCTCGACCAGGGACGGTGATTGACGGCGGCGACGCGCCACAGGCCGGGGGCGCCCTCGGGGTGCAGATAATCGAGCTTGGTGATCGAGCAGTTCTCGACCAGGAAGCTCAGCGCCGCCTGCGGGTCGAGGCCCAGGGCGACTGCCAATGCCACCTTGATGGTGCCGCCATGCGTGACAGCGACGATATCGCGCCCGCGGTGCTCGACGGTGAGGCGCTCGATGACGGGGCGCACGCGGTCATAAAGGTCGACGAAGCTTTCCCCGCCGGGCGGGCGCTCGTCGGCGGGCCCGAACCAGAGGGTGTGCGTGCCCACCTTGCGCAAGGCATAAAAGGGTTTGCGCTCCATACCTTGCCACTCGCCCAGGTGCTGTTCGGCGAGGTCCGGGATGGCGAACGGCTCGACGGCGTCGTGTCGGCCGTCCGCCGCCGCCAGGATGGCCGCCGCCGTCTGCCGGGTGCGGGCGAGATTGCTGGTGACCCACACGGCGTCGCGTGGCAGCTCGCGCGCCAGGGTGGCGAAGATCTCCGCGTCCGTGCAGTCGCAATCGAGGTCGCTCTGGCCGTAGATCCGGCCGCCATCGGGAACGGGTGCATGGCGGATCCACCACCAGCGTGTCTGGACTGCCTTCACCGCCTCACTCCATCGTCACGACGATCTTGCCCATGGCCTTGCGCGCCGCCAGCCTGGCGATCGCCTCGCCCGCCCTGGCCAGCGGAAAGCGCTCGGAGACCACGGGCTTGATCGCCCCCCTGGCGTACAGCTGCATCAGCTCGGCGATGTTGGCGGCGTTGCCGGCAGGATCGCGCCGGGTGAACGCGCCCCAGAACACGCCCACCACCTGGCACGATTTCAGCAGCGTCAGATTGAGGGGCAGCTTGGCGATGCCGGCCGGGAAGCCGACCACCAGGAACCGGCCCTCCCAGGCGATGGCGCGCAATGCCGCTTCCGAATAGTCGCCACCCACGGGATCGTAGATGACGTCGGCGCCGTTCTCCCCGCATGCTTTCTTGAAGATGTCTGCCAGCGCCTTGGCTCCGGCCTTGTCGAATGGCCCCGGTGGGTAGACGACGCCGTCGTCTGCGCCGTGCTGCTTGGCGAAAGCCAGCTTGTCCGGCGAGGAGACGGCGGCGATCACGCGCGCGCCGTAGGCCTTGCCGAGCTCCACCGCCGACACGCCGACCCCACCCGCGGCGCCCAGCACCAAGAGCGTTTCGCCCTTCTCGAGCTTGGCGCGATCCTTGAGCGCGTAAATCGACGTGCCGTAGGTCAGAACCAGCGCGCTCGCCTCGTCGAACGGCATGGCAGCCGGCATGGCGATGCAGAGGTTTGCCTCGACCACCAGCTTCTCGGCCATGCCGCCCGAGATGGTCGAGCCGATGACGCGGTCGCCGGGTTTGAATTGCGTCACGCCAGGGCCGACCGAATCGATCACGCCGGCCACCTCGCCGCCGGGCGCGAACGGCCGCGGGGGCTTGAACTGATAGCGGTCCTCGATGATGAGCACGTCGGGATAGTTGACGCCGCAGGCCTTGACGGCGAGCAGCACCTCACCAGGTCCCGGCTTAGGATCGGGCAGCTCCTCGAGCTCGAGCGTCTCGGGACCGCCGACGCGCCGGCTCAACATCGCTTTCATCGGGTGAAGTCTCTCGCAAAGCTCGGTTGACGCGGATGCCTCAGTTAACAGAGACTGCGGGCGCCGTCGATGGTTTGGGGGCTGCGCCACACAAAGGTCGCGGTCGCGGTTTAGCGCTCCGGGGCCGTGATCATGGGGCAGAGGCTTGGCGCGAGGGAAACGCATGCGTGTCATCGTCACGTCTGTGGCACTGGTCTTGGTTGCAGGTGCGGCCCTCGCCCAGACGGGCTCCATCACGTCCGGCCCGCCCGCGCCGAGTGCCACCACGCCTGCCAAGCCGGACCCGGTCGCGGTGAGGCCGGCTGCCCGCACGGGTAAAGCCGCTATCGCCGAGGCAAAGGCCGAATGCATGGGGATGTGGGACGCGGGGACGCATATGAGCAAGCGCGAATGGGCGAATACCTGCGACCGTATCCAGACCCGCCTCGACAACCTCAAGATCGAGAACCTGGACATCATGGGCACAGGCATGCGCAAGAAACCGGGTGTGGGCAAGCAAGGCAGTATCAATTTGCCAAACCGGACGAATTGAGCTTCCCTGGGGGCCTGTCGCCGTTCGAGTCCCGGAAAATCGTCGAGGTTCTGGCGGCAGCATAACGGTCGTGTCGCTGCAATTTGCCGCGCGCTCCCCCACTACGATGCCGGCGCGCTCCGCCGCGATGATACCAGCGCGCTCCGCTGCGACGCATGAGGAACTGGATGGCCCGCAAGCTCACTTTGGGCGTTTTGATGCTCCTCACAAGCTTCCTGGCGAATGCGGCCGGGGCTTGGGCGGCCGAGCTCCTGATGTTCGACGATCCCAACTGCGTATGGTGCCGGCGCTGGACCGCCGAGATCGGACCGGGCTATTCGCGCTCCCCCGAAGGGCAGCAGGCGCCGCTGCGCCGCATCCAGATCCGCGACCAGTCGAAGGCCGGCGTCGCGCTCGCTCGTCCGATTAATGCCACGCCCACCTTCGTGCTGGTCGAGGACGGGCAGGAGGTTGGCCGGATCGCAGGGTACGCCGGGAAAGACTTCTTCTATCCGATGCTCGAGGAGCTGTTGCGGAAGCTCCCCGAGCCCGCGCCGCTGCCGGGACCGCCCCTGCGATCGACCATGCGATTGCCGTAGATTGGGTCGAGCGAAGCGCAGACCCAACACAAGTCTTGATCTTGGCCGGTGTTGGGTCAGCGCTGACGCTCGATCCAACCTACCGAAGCTCACAGCCCCTCGATCGGCCAGCCGCCCAAGCCGCTGCGCCGGCGTCGCCTCTGCAGGAGGCCGCGGGCCTCGTCCGTGCGGCCCGATCGCAACAGGCACACGACCAGCGCGTATTCGATGAGGTCGCGCTGGGCACGGCTGCCGCCGATGCGCTCATGCGAATCCGACACGGCCTGCAATTGCCCCGCGGCCTCGGTCCAATCCGAACGGCTGAAGGCGCCGAAGGCCCTGGCCAGGGGCGCCACCGCGTCGCGTGCCGGGCCCTTGGCGCGCTCGATGATCTTCGCCAAGGCCTCGGCATCGCCCGCGAACGCATGCGCCAGGGCGCCATGCACGTCGGCGAAGGCGATGCCGGGTGAAGGAAACCACTGGGTGGCGTACTGGCTGAGCTCGCACCACAGCTCGGGGTCACGCGCCTGGCCCGCCATCTCTGCGCGCAGCAGGAACGAGGCGGAATCGGAGAGCGTGTTGATCGGCGGCCCGGTGGAGACCCCGGGGCGCAGGTGGGCGCGGTAGAAGCTCCACGCATCCTCGGTGCGGCCGAGCGCCAGTTGCCAGAGCGCGATGTGCCAGCTCAGATGGCAATGTAGGAGGCTCTCCTTCGGATAGTCCGGCCACCACTCCTCGAGGTAGGCGAGCCCCGCCTGCCGCTCGCCGGCCTCGTAGTAGACGTGGGAAAGGATGTGGGCGCCGTTGGCGTTGCGCGGGTGCAGCGCCAGCGATCGGTCGATGGTGGTCCGGGCACGCTCGATCTCGCCGACCTCGACCTGGGCGAAGGCAAGCGCGCTGTTGAACCACCAATCGTCGCCGTAGGTGTTCGCCAGCGGATCGAGCAGCGCCAGCAGCTCGGCCTCCCGCCCCGCGCGCCCCGAGAAGCCGATGAGGCCGAACACGCCCGTGCACGGGGCGAGCACCATTGCATCGCGGGGGTAGGTGGCGAGGTGCTCCTTGACGGCGGCGAGACCCGCCACGCTGCCGCCGTCGATGACGGTGGCGAGTGCGTTGACGTGGCTGCGCTCGCGATGCGGCAGGGCGGATGCCAGCTCGCGCGCCCGTGCCGCGGCGGCTTTCGCCTCATCGGGCTGATGCTGGACCTGCAGCGTACGGGCGAGTGCGACGTGGGCGACGGCGAGGCCCTCGTCGCAAGCGATGGCGCGGCGGAACTGCTCCTCGGCACCGTGGTTGGCCGAGAGCGACGCATCGACGCCGGCCACGTAGGCGTCGCGCGCCTCAGGTGAGGCTGTGGTCAGAGCGAATCCGTATCGATCGCGAAGCATGGCGTGACCGCGGCTCCCCGCGCTTGCCCTCGTTCCAGCACGTTGACGGTGGCACTGTCGCATGGCCGCAATGGGACCGTCGAGATGGCGATGGAATTGGGCACCCAACCGACTCCACCGCCGGCGTCGCCTAGTCCTTCGCCCACTCCTCTTGAAACTGGCGCAGCCGGCGCGTGCGCCAGCGATCG
>VBAB01000266.1 GCA_005888525.1 Alphaproteobacteria bacterium | reverse complement strand
ACAGTTCGTCAGCTGCCAGGGGTATAGCTGACGCGCCCAACGGGCCGCCGTGCCGGTGAATTTTGACCCGCAAGAGACATCCGCTCATGTCGCGCAGTCTTGGCAGGGCACGTCCGCTGCCGTTCATTGCTGACGAAGAGAACAGAGCGAGACTGGGCCACCGAACGCACGCAGCAAGAGAGGCACGCTGGTTGAAAAGCCTCACTCGATCACCTCGTCGGCGCCAACGAGACCTGGGCGCAGAAATCCTACGACATCGAGGGCGGCATCCGTCTTCTCGCCGGACCGCTGCAGATGCAATAGAACATCTACTGCGATGAACCTACTTCGGCTTCGCCGGGACAAATGCCATGAAGCCATCCCGGTTCGGCATACGTACCTTCGGCAGCGTCTGGGCATTCATCGTGTCGTTCTCTCCGATGATGCCGTTGAGCTGCAGGATATAGGCGGCTACTGCGTAAAGTTCGTCATTGGTCAGCGTTTTCGATTCGTTGTAAGGCATTGACCGCCGAACGTAATCGAAAATTGTCGTGGCATAGGGCCAGAAGCTCCCGACCGTCTTCAAGGCGGGTTTGTCCCCCGCAAGCGACCCAATCCCGCCAACCAGTGCATCGTTCGGTTTGCCGGCTCCCTTTTCGCCGTGACAGGCTAGGCACTTCGACGCGTAGACGGCCTCCCCCTGCTTTGGCGTCCCGCTGCCGGGCGGCAGACCAGCGCCGTCAGGACTTACGCTGATGTCCCACGGGGCGACTTCCTCGGGAGTTATGACTTTGCCGAGGTTCGGGCTTTGCGCCAACGCCACAGATGAAAACAAGCCGAGTGCGCAAGCGGCGGCCAGAGCAGCGTTATGCGTAGACATGCTTCACCTCGCCCTTCTCAGACACGCCCCAGGTCGTGACCGCATTGGAGTGAAAGATCGTCCTGCTTCCACGATCAGCGATCATTCTCTCGCGCGTCGGCTGGACGTAGCCTATGTCGTCGGTCGCGCGGCTTTGCAGGACAGCGGGGCCGCCGTTCCAGCGCCACGCCATGCGGAAACGCGTCAACGCCTTCGACAGCACCGGCTCTTGCAGAGCTGCCGGCGCCCAACTCTTGCCGCCGTCTGCCGAGATTTCGACCTTGGCGATCTTGCCGTACCCCGACCAGGCAAGGCCTGTGATCTCGTAGACGCCCGGGGCCTTCATGGTGAGTCCCGGCGATGGTCGCGTAATCACCGACTTGCATTCCTGCGGAAAAACGAATTGGAGGGATTTGCCGTCAGGCAACGTGATCGTGTACCTCGACGTCTCGTCCCTGGTCATGGTCGGGCCTTCGGTCAACTTGATGCGCCGAAGCCATTTCACGTTCATGTTGCCTTCGTATCCCGGCAGCAGCAGCCGCATGGGATAGCCGTTCGCCGGCCGCACACGCTCGCCGTTCTGGTAGAGCGCAATCAGCGCATCCTGCATGATCTCTGCGAGCGGCACACTGCGGCTCATGCCGGCAGCGTCCGCACCTTCCGCCAAAATCCACTTTGCATTCGGATTGACGCCAGCTTCCTGCAGCAGGACGGCGAGCTTGACGCCTGTCCATTCGGCGCAGGAGACCTGACCCTGAATCTGCTGAACTCCGACTTGCGCGGGCTCCTTCTGATAAAGCAGTTGGCCGTTGCCGGCGCATTCGATGAAGGCGATCCGTGACTCCATCGGATACCGCGTCAGATCATCGAGCGTGAAGACAAGCGAGCGCTTGACCAGGCCGTGGATGACCAGCCGGTGTGCATCCGGGTTGATGTCGGGAATTCCGCTGTGGTGGCGCTCGAAATGCAGCCCGTTCGGCGTGATCATCCCATTGAGCAGATGGTGTGGTGTGCGCGACGTGCCGGTGCCGGTGGTGCCCGGGGCCGCCGTGTGGGTTCGCACCACCTTGCTTTCGTAACCGGACGGTTGCCCATAGGGGACGAATGCAGCCCCCGGCGTTCTCATCCACGGCTCGACCGCCAAGGGGTCAGCCGTCGCCGAACCCGGAAGGGTCATGCCTGCAGTTGCCGCCGCCATGGCTGTACCGCCTAAGAAAACGCGTCGGTCAAGCAATCCGTTTCCGGCGTCGGCGTCGGCGTCAATCGTCCCGCCCTTGGATCTGCGATGTCCCATGAGGCTCTCCTCCAGCTCACTTCTGCAAAGGGTCGATACTGTCGAAAAGTCGCTCTGAGCTTCTCCTATGTCGATGAAGATGACAGATGCAATGCCGGCACGGGCCGAGTGAAGCCGCCCGGCCTAGCGAGCCACGCCTTCCACGTGGAAGTTGCGGACCTTTGCGGCCTTGTCACGCAAGGGTTGCAGCTCCTTGAACGGCAGCGAGTTGAAGTACGCGGTTGCCTGATCGAGACTGTCCCAGGCGATCAGGGTGACGGACTCGATCTCGGAGCGTGTGAATCCGAGGTCCTTGAGCTCTCGGTCCTCCATCCCGTAGAGGAGTGCTCGGACGCGTGCCCGCTCCCCGCGGTCTTTGAGGGCGTCCCACCCCTTCGTAAGCAACCTGGCCATCCGTGACGACAATGTCGCCGGTGGTGCAAAATTGGCTGCTGAGTACACAATCACCATGACAGCCTCCTCCTCTTGAAGTGGCCTTGCTGGCCTTACGAGAGTACGGACTGCTGAGAGGTGTAGACTAGGCGCCACAAGTGAGCCGGGCGTCAGCACCAGCGTAGAAAAATCGTGAAACTGCTGCGTTGGACGTTAAGATGGGCGCGGCGTGGGGCTGTGAGCTGGTAGGTGGCGCCGCCGTGGCGCAAGTGCAGCGATGGCCGAGTTGCGTTTGACACTGCTTGGGGAATTTGGGCTCTCGACCAGTGCACGATGCGCAATACTGAACAAAAAGGCACAGGCCCTCCTCGCGTTTTTGGCCATGCCTCCTGGCCGGGCACATCGCCGCGAAAAGCTCGCGAGTATGCTTTGGGGCGATCGGTCGGAGGAGTCCGCCCGCCAGAACTTGAGGCAGTGCCTCACGGCCATTCGCAGAGCGTGCCCGACCGGTGAAGCACTACCCGTTGTCACTGAAGGCGACTCACTGCGTCTCAATACGACGCATGTGACGGTCGATGTCAGCGAATTCGAGGAGGCACTGCGCGAGCCTGACCCGGTAGGATTGGGTCGAGTCTTCACGCTCTACCGGGGTGAACTTCTAGAAGGGCTTAGCCTGCCGGCTGGTTCCTTTGAGGAATGGTTGATTGGTGAACGCCGACGACTCACCGCGTTGGCGATTCGAGCCCTCACCCAGCTTCTTGAGCACCAGGAGCGGTCCGGGCGGCACGAGGACGCCATGCAGACCGCCCTGCGCCTGCTGACCATCGACCCGCTTCAGGAAGCCGTCCACCGCGCCCTCATGCGGCTCCACCACGAGACCGGAAACACGGCGCAGGCTTTGCGGCAGTTCGGGATCTGCGAGAAGATTCTGCGGCGAGAGCTGAACGTGGAGCCCGAGGCGGCAACGAGGGAGCTTCGGCGCGACATTCTTCGCAGCCGGAGCCAACCAGGATCGGTCCAAGAGCAGCGCGAAGCCCGACCGATCGAAGTGCGCCCAGCGCAGACAGGGACTAGCGGCAGGGGCTCGGGTCAACAAAACCGGACAGCGGCGGAAGCGGACCAAAGCGTCGAAGGCATTGTCTCGCGTGGAGGCCCGGGAGAACCGATGAGCCACGCGCCTTCCAACGGTCCGCCCCTCCCCAACGCCATCGAGATCCTGCGCGAGCTGGACGCGCCCCTGGTGCCTTCCGACAGGCCCTCAGTTGCTGTGATCCCTTTCCATAGCTACAGCGATGATCCCAGACATGCAGCTATCGCTGACGCGATCTGCGAGGACATTACGACCACATTGTCCGGCCTCTCGCGCCTGATGGTGATCGCGTGCAGCTCGAGCCTTTGTTACAAAGGCAAGACGGTCGACGCGAGAACTGCTGGACGTGAACTGGGGGTGGCGCACGTCCTCGAAGGCAGCGTGCGTATATTGGGCAGCCGGGTTCGCATCAGCGCTCAGCTCGTCGACACATCGAGCGGTGCTTATGTCTGGGCGGATCGCTACGATCGGGAAACCGAGGACGCTTTTCGCGTTCCGGATGAGATTACGCAAGAGATCGTCACGGCACTCGAGGTGAAGCTCACCCACGGTGAGCAAATCCGGGCCTGGCGCCGGGACGCCGTGTCGCCAGAAGCCTATCAGCACTTTGTGCGCGGACGCGAGGCTTACCTGACGTTCAGCCGCAGTGCCATGGGCCGGGCGCGGGAGGAGCTCGAGCATGCGATCAGCATCAATGCGAATTTCGCCACGGCCCATGTGCTGCTGGGCTTCACCCATGCCGAGGACGCGCGCTTCCAGTGGGGAAGCAGCCGCGAGGAAGCTCTATCGAAGGCTAGGGCTGCGGCCCGCAAGGGGCTTGCACTCAATGCCGGATGCGGAGCGGCGCACTCCTTGCTGGCCTATGTGGCGATGCAGGACCGCCGCTTCGACGATGCGATCGGGGAAGGGGGACGCGCCGTTGCTATCGGTCCGAGTGACGCAGAAGCCTATCACGTGCTGGCCATGGCGCGAATCTACAATGGCGACTTCGCCGAGGGCATACGGCTGGAACGGCGCTCGCTTCGCCTGAACCTGCTGGCGCTCGAGAACCATCT
>VBAB01000265.1 GCA_005888525.1 Alphaproteobacteria bacterium | reverse complement strand
CAACCTTCTGACTGACAAGGTGTTGCCGCGCATCGCCGTATGAGAACGCACTCGCCGAAAGCAGTGGGGGGTGCAGTCGATGCTGATAGCGACGCTCGGGAGCCTGGCGCGCAACGCCTTTCTCTCGAAGCTCCATGACGCGGCGGGCGATGGATTCGCCGATGCCGGGTCCCCGACTGCGCTTGCCGTCGGCCGCGACAAGCGAAGCGCCGGCGCTGATGGTCGATCTCGCGGCGCTGTCGTTTCGGATCTCGGCGTCACCTGCTGGGAAACCAGAATTTTGGTCGGTACTGCCCGCGGATAACTTGAACCAACTACGCGGCTTCTGAGATCGATATGGTAAGCAACAGACCGAGAAATTCCCTCAGGCGGGCTTCCTGATAGCCTCGCAACACCCATGGTTCGGCCAGCATGCCTTCTACCATGCAGCGCGCTTCCGCCCATTCGCCGCGAAAGCACAACCGCATGAACGTCTCGCGTGCGTTGGTGCCCGGGCAATGTGCCGCGATGACGTCACCAATCACGGGAGCAAGATCATAGACCGCCTGCATTGCGGACCTCCTGCAAAACATTACTCTGGAATCCCACTTTAAAACCCTGACCGCTGCGTATTCGTTCCGCGCCGAGCAGGGCAACGCAACTTCTTGGTGCTCTGCGCCCTCCCGATGAACCAACCGGTGTGCGGGCGTTGTGGCGTGTGAGTCTGGTTCGCCTTCCGCTACAGGCCGGAGGAGCACTACCTGGAGCCAGGACTTTCGAAAAGATCGGCAAGGAATTCCGGGCCAGATCGCAGAGTATCACCACTGAGCCGCTCCCAGGCGGTGGATTGGAAAAGCGGACCGAAGATCGCCGCTCATAGGCCAGCGTCGGCCGCTCGGCATCGCTCAATTCGAACCCGAACCTCTGATTCACTTACGCGGCCCGCTCCAAGGCCTCGGCTTCAATCGACCGCACGGCGCACGCAGGCCGTTGTACGGGTGAAACTATTCCGGACCCGGCCACGATTCTACTCTTCGGGCGATTCAGGATTCCTTCCGAACCATGCCTGCGCAGGAAAGCGGACACGCGCGGAGCGATTGCATGGCGAAAACGCGAGCCGTTGAAGATGCCGTAGTGGCCGACCGCCGGACATTTGAAATGTGACTTGCGAGCGGACGGAACACCGTTGCAAAGCTCCAGAGCGGCCTTGCACTGGTCCTTGCCTGTGATGTCGTCCTTCTCACCTTCCACCGTCATGATGGCCGGGCGTCGGATGGCCCTCAGGTCGACTGGCCGGCCTCGCGAGGTCATGACGCCGCGCGGTAGGACATGCCGGACAAATACGCTGTCGATGGTCTGGAGATAGAACTCCGCCGTCAGGTCCATCACAGCCAGATACTCATCATAGAATTTCCTGTGCTTGGCGGCTGAGTCGCCGTCGCCTCGCACCAGGTGCAAAAACATGTCCCGTTGTGCCTGGACATGCCGGTCAAGATTCATGCTCATGAATCCGGTCAGTTGCAGGAAGCCGGGATAGACGGCCCTGCCACATCCTTCCGACGGCCATGGCACGGTGGAGATGACGTTCCGCTCAAACCAGGCCGTGCCCTTGTCCTGCGCCAGCCTGTTGACCGCCGTGGGATTGACGCGCGTGTCGATGGGGCCGCCTGCAAGGACCAGTGATCGCGGGACCGAAGGGTCTCCGTTCGCTTCCATCAGTGCCGTCGCGGCTAGCACCGGAACCGATGGCTGGCAAACCGCCAACACGTGCAGGTCTCTTCCTAAGGAGCGGAAGATTGCCATTATGGTGTCGATATAGTCATCGAGGTCGAAGCGTCCCATCGAGACTGGAACGTTGCGCGCATCCTGCCAATCGGTGATGTAGACCTCGTGGTTGGGTAGAAATGCTTCCACGGTGCCACGCAGCAGCGTTGCGAAATGGCCGGACATGGGCGCCACCAGCAAGAGGCGCGGCTGGCTCGCCGATAGCGTGGGACAGATCTCGCGTTTGAAGTGCACGACCCGGCAGAACGGCGAAGTCCACAGGGTCTCCTCGGTAACCGTCACCGAGCGCTCGCCCACCTTGGTTGCGCGAATGCCGAATCCCGGCTTGGCGTACCGCCGAGTCGCACGCTCGTACAGCTCGCAGCCGGCGGCAGCACTCCGGCCTAGGGAAGTATGCGTGAGCGGGTTGAGTGGATGGAAGAATTGAAGCCACATCTCGGCAGCCGCTCTTCCCGGCCACGCGGCAGCGTGGCCAAATTCGTACCAATGATAAAGCATGTGCGCTACGCGGCGCGCCGAGGCGCTAGATCCACGCGTGCGGCAAGCCACCTCACTGCGTTCTCGGCGGTCGCGAAAACCACATTGGGCTGGAACATATGGTCGAGGTAGGCGTGCCAGCGACCATGATGATTGAAGACCGCTAGATGTCGGCCGCGGTAGACGTCAGACCAAAAATCCTGCTCGGGCTTTGTTTCGATTCGTGGCATGGCTCGCTCTCATGATCATCGCCCGTTTCGGGCTTGAAAGTTTGTGTGCAGCTCAACGCGAGAGTGTAAGCCTGTGTTCCCCTCGAAGATTTCCGATAACCACTAGAAAACGAAAGAGGGCGCCGCTTGGCGCCCCATTTGCCCGACGGCCGGTACGCTCCGCCTCGCGTGGTTTTGAGTTCCCGCAAAGGCCAAGGTTAATTCTGGGCGAACCAACCCCGGCCTTGGGCGTTGTCGTACCGGTCCACCGCGGCATTGCGGATTTCGTTCTCCATCTCATGAAGCGACTTCAACCATTGTGGAATGCGGTCGAACAGATCATTTGTGCTCATGAACTTTCCGAACATGTGCTCTACGCTGCTTGCGTTCTCCGCATCGGCGCATATCGGAATGAGCTGACGCGCTTTCATATGCCCAAATCTCGAACTGAGACACGTTCGACGAGAACGGGAGCGCAGAGATGGCCTGCGCGCTCCCGTCTCTGGACCAGCTTCGGATTAGGGGCCTAAAGGCCGGTCCGTACGGCCAACGCCCTATTGGCGCCTACGCACCACAGCGTGACCTCAGGCAATCTTAGACTTGCTGAGTATTCGAGGGAAGCTAAATCGTCTTGGTACGGATTCAACCGGGCGGGGTCTCTTCGGGTGGCGGGACATGATCAGCGGGGCCTAAGCCGCTACGTGGGCCAAGTTCCGAACAGCTCGCAGTGGCGCTCTATCAGCGCCTCACGCTCGAAGGAAGAAAGTGGATGGCCGAACTCATTTCGGTTTGTTTTCCACATACGAAGAATGAGCTGGGCGTTCGCGCGTTCGAAACGCCGCACCAGCGTGGCCTGGTGGCGGAAGTGCGCCTCTAATTCATTCCACTGCGCAGTGTTCGCCATGGCTCCTCGCTGACCAATTGGCGGGGGGAAAAATATGCCCACAAATCAGGCATCGCCAGAGCAAACTTAGTCAGGTTTCGTACCGTCGAAATGCTCTAGCGCAGAAACTTTGATAGGCCCACAGCGCCTGGCAGCCTTGGGCTGGGACGAAGACATGGGTTCCCTCCGCGCCGTCACCAAAGGACCTGAACGCGATCAACCGCAGCATGTTCCGCAATTTCTTGCGACAAATAGAGTTTTACTAGCTGGTGGTTTCAAGTACGATTTAGTACTCTCAAGTTGCCACCGACGCACTGCTCCCTGAATTTCAGAGCAGGAAAAGAGATGGTCGCATCGCAAGACGGTTTGCTCCGCGGGCGCCTCGTCCTAGTCGTTCAACGACGATGGCTGATTGCCCGGCAGCTATCCACCGCATTCAAGGCGGAAGGCGCGCGCGTGCTGTTGGCTCAGAATGCACCCGCCGGTGAACTGGCGGCAGAAGCTCCTGATCTGGCTGCCGCTGTCTTGGACAGCGGGAGCGGTCCGCTCTGCAGCGTACTGCGGAAGCGAGGCGTTCCATTTGTTATGTATACTGCACGCGAGCACCTTGGTGCCGAGTGCGCAGGAGCGCCGGTGGTTCGAAAACCCGCAAAGGAAGAGGAAGTCGTGCGAACGATACGGCGTTTGCTCTAACAGCGTGCTGACGGTCTTTACCCGTGTCCTTTGCGATTTCGGCAGGGTAGACGGTGGCGGAGGTACCCAGTGCTGCGCGCTCGAGTACCGGGCGCGACAGCACACCCTCCGGCCCTGCAATTGCCGCCGGCTCCGCCGGTCGATCA
>VBAB01000998.1:1883-4379 GCA_005888525.1 Alphaproteobacteria bacterium | reverse complement strand
CACCGCCGCCATGTATGGCTCGAGCGAGATTCCGAGGGCGCCGACCATGTCAGGGCTTTGGACGCCAGCGCGCACAACGCGTCCGAACGCGGTCCGTTGAAGCAGAAACCAGAGGCCCGCGACGCAGGCCGCTGCCACGACCAGCACCAGCACGCGGTAATAAGGATAAATGAAGCTACCGATGAACAGCTGACCGCGAAGCTCGGCCGGAATGGAGTAGGACAGGGGTGGCGCGCCGAAGATCATACGCAGCAGTTGCTCGGCGACCATGGCGAGACCGAAGGTCAGGATCAACGACAGGCTCGGGTCCGCCTTGTAGAAGCGGCGAAATAACGTGCGCTCGATAATCACACCGAGGACGCCAACCAGTACCGGTGAGGCGACGATCGATCCGCCGAAGCCGATAGTCGGGGAGAGCAAGACCGTGAGGTAGGCACCGATTGCGTAGAAAGCGCCATGCGCGAGATTCACGATACCGCCGAGCGAAAAAATGAGCGACAGCCCGAGCGCGATAAGTAGATAGTACGTGCCTGCAAGCAGGCCGTTCAGAACATGTTGGAGGAAGAGAACGATCTGCACGCGGCGCCTCTAAGCAAATCGGAGGCGCGGGAACCGCGTCTCCCCTCATCAGCGTTGCCGGATCAGGCGAAGGTGCAGGCGTTCTCCTCCTTGGTGGGCGCGATAGCCTCGAGGTCCTCATTCGGGCCCGGCACCGGCGGACTCGGCTTGTAGATGTCCCACTGGTTCTTCAGCTCAGAGGCTTTCAGCGCCTCGACCGCATACATTTCGTGCATGAGCTGATGGTCCCAGGCACGGAAATAGCCCGGTCGCGTCTTGAGCAAGTCGAACTTGGCGCCCTTCTCCCAATGCTCGATCAGCTTGGCGGCCTCGGTCGACTTCACCTCGTTCATGGACTGCGCGAGGATCTTCATGGCGATGTAGTCGCCCCAGGCTTGGTTCTCGGGAGGTTTGTTGTACTTCTTGGTAAAGGCCGCGACGAACGCCTTCGATCCTGGTGTGTCTATCAGGTGATGCCAGACGAGCGGCCAAGTGCCGAAGAAGTTGCCTTTACCGGCCCCCCATGCAACGGCCGTGTCGAAGCCGAAGCCGGCGACAGAAGTTGGTGATCTGCAGGCCTGCGAGGTTCGACACCACGAGGTCCGGCTTAGCCGAACGGATCTCAAGCAGGAGCGCCGAGAAGTCGGTGGCATCCGTCGGCACCAGCTTGTCCGCCGCGAACTGACCGCCGTTATTCTCCATGAAGCGCTTGGCCACCCGCAGTAGATCGTGGCCGAAGGCATAATCGGCGGTGAGCGAGAACCACTTCTTGCCTTTTACACGATCGCTGGCGAGAAGCGCGCGGCCGACCGTCTTCACATACATTGAGTTGGCGGACTCAACGTGTGCCATGAATTTCTTGCAGCCTTTGCCCCGAAGCTCGTCCGAATTGCAGCCGGTGTTCACAAACAGTGTCTTGGTGCGGTCAGCAACCTGGGAGATGGTCAGGCCAGAAGCAGACGAGATCTCACCGACTATGCAGGCAACCTTGTCGCGCTCCACCATACGCTCTGCCTTGGTTGAGGCTGTCTGCGGGTTGACTGAGTCCTCCTTGATGAGATCGATCTTGCGACCCATGACGCCGCCCGCGGCATTGATTTCCTCGACCGCGAGATCCACTGCCTGCACGGCGAACTCGCCAAGTGTGCCGAGGAAACCCGTGCGCGGCGTCAGGTGGCCGATCTTGATGGCGTCGGCCTGGGCATAGGAAATCGCGGGAACGCCAGTAATCGTGATGGCTCCCGCAGCTCCGGCACCCTTCAGCAAGTCGCGGCGTGATAGAGACGTGCGCATGAGCGTTCCTCCAAGATGATCGTGTCGATCATACCGATCTTGACGAACAGTACTGTAATATCCAGCCCTGCCGCAATGTTAATGCCCTCGAGCTCCTTATGTTCTGGGTGATCCGACCGCGCGAGCTCAAGGGCGACAGACATACGCAAGCGTGAGGGCACCAAACGTGCAGAAGCTACCCGACAGCCAACGGCGCGCCGATCCCATGATCGTCGCCGTGAACGCGCTCGGCATCACGCAGATCACCGCTTGGGGCACGAGCTATTACTGTCTCGGCGTCCTCGCCAAACCGATTGTCGCAGATACCGGCTGGCCGCTGACGGTGGTATTTCTCGGCTTCAGCGTCGCTCTTCTGGTGATGGGCTTCATCTCGACGTGGGTTGGACGGCTGATTGATCGTATTGGCGCTCGCATTGTGATGTGCCTCGGCACGATCGTCGTGTCCGCGGGACTGGTAGCTCTATCGCAGGTTTGGGATCAGACCAGCTACCTCGTCAGTTGGGCCGTGCTCGGCATCGGCATGCGGTGCTGCCTCTATGACGCAGCGTTCGCGGCTCTCGTGCAGGTCACGCCGACACGCGGCCGCAAAGCGATCTCCTACCTCACGCTTTATGGCGCCTACGCCTCGACGGTGTTTTGGGTCAT
>VBAB01000998.1:1196-1853 GCA_005888525.1 Alphaproteobacteria bacterium | reverse complement strand
CGGC
Source organism: Alphaproteobacteria bacterium (assembly GCA_005888525.1). Lineage (GTDB taxonomy): Bacteria > Pseudomonadota > Alphaproteobacteria > Rhizobiales > Hyphomicrobiaceae > AWTP1-13. Next base: position 1,849 of record VBAB01000998.1, on the reverse strand, counting down.
TGGCGTGGCACACTCATCGCATTCGCCGCGATCAATTTGGTCATCTGTCTGCCGCTCAACTGGCTTGGGCTCGCGCGCCGCGACCCGCCGGTTGACGTCCAGACCCAGGCAGCAATTCCGACATCTTCCCCGGATGGTCCCGCGCTGGAGGGGCGAATGCGCATTGTCGGCATCGCCCTCTTTGCCCTCATCATGTCCCTCAACGGTTTCGTGTTCGGCGTCATTTCCATCCAATTGCTGCCGTTGCTCGAAGCGGCCGGACTTGCTGGCGCAACGGCGGTGTGGGTCGCATCGCTAAAGGGTCACGGTCAATTTGCCGGGCGGGTGGTCGAGATTTTCTTCGGTCGTAACCTCAAGGCTATGACCATCGCCCGCATCGCTATCGCCGTGGTGCCCGCCTCGCTCGTCTTGCTGTTTTTGGCCAAGGGCGATCTTTCGCAGCTGGTTGCCTTCACCCTGCTGCTCGGTGCCTCCCAGGGTGTTATCACGATTGTCCGAGGCGCAGTGCCGCTAGCGCTATTTGGTACGCAAGGCTATGGAACGGTTCTGGGCTTGATCGCCACACCGATCTTGCTCGTCAATGCATTCTCGCCGCCAGCGTTTGCGTTCCTGGTTGACCGGTTCGGCTGGCAGACATCTCTCTACGCCCTGTT
>VBAB01000998.1:0-1188 GCA_005888525.1 Alphaproteobacteria bacterium | reverse complement strand
CCCTGTTCGGTTGCTCGCTGGCGACATGGATAGCCATCGAACTGATGTCGCGCTGGTATCAACGCGCGCAAATCCGCGCTCGCGAGGCTTTGGTGCCGTAAGCTACAGTCGGCGCGACTGCGGTCCCCTGCTCGACTGCGTCAACGTCACGCAAACTACTCAGATCGAGCGATGCGCGGCGCTTGGGGTCAACATCCCAAACTACGCCAACGCAATTATAACCACGAAGGAAATCGTCGGCGCGCTCTCCTCTTGAACGCCGCCGGTCGCTTAATGCGCATTTATGCCGAACTGCCATTGCGTCTTGCCCGCTGCAGAACCCCATTCGAGCTCTACCCCGAGCAATGCCTGGTTTCGATGAGGCAATGCGCCCCTCGAGCGCGTGAGCCGATTAGCTGTTGAAGCCTGTATTTGTGGGGTTTTCAGACGAGCCGGAGGGTTGTCGAGCGGCTCGGGAGTGAGGGTGCTGCGCGCGCAGTTACGGGCGTCACTCACCGGCGCCGCTGCACAGTCTTGATCTTCCTCGCGTTGATGAGCGCGGCTTTCATTCACCTTCGTCGCACGCCGCTGTGCGTTGCAGCACTGGTGGTGCGGGCGAGGAAACCGCGGCGGAACGACCTTCGCGGGTCGGCGTTGGCTATGCAGCTGTAACCACTATGGAGTTCATCATGAGAAGTCTTCTGATCGTACTGTCGGCCGCGGCGGTACTCGGCGGGCCGCTTCTTGCGACAGCACAAACGAAGCAGGCTCAAAACAAGGATCAGCCGGGCCACTCGGAGTCTGCTCCGGGCCAGCGGGCGACCAAGCCCGGCGAAGCGAAGAAGTATGCGCCTGGGCAGCAAGAGCAGAAAAAAGATATGGATAAGCAGCCCGGCGCGAAGGAATATGCACCTGGCCATCAACCAAAGTAACCTGGCTTTAAGCGCGGCCGTCGAATCCTTTTTGGCGGCCGCAACTGTTGCTAGTTGAAGCGCATCTCCCTCAATCCAATAAAATATTCTGCGCCATGGGATCGTCACCCGCCTGGAGTTCTGTCGGTGGACCGGTGCCCAAAGGGCGGCGCCCAACCTCCCTGCCAAAGCAATTTTAGATTGCCCACACGTCTGGGTGATCAGGAAGCATCTAGTGTAGAAAGTTGGCAATCGCCACCTCTGGTTCGTTCCCATAACCGACAGGAAGGCGCCAGCA
>VBAB01000264.1 GCA_005888525.1 Alphaproteobacteria bacterium | reverse complement strand
CCACGGCCGCGGCGCTGGCAACGCGATCTGCGCACGCGCAGGAGGTCTACCCGTCGCGGCCGATCACCATCATCAATCCGTTCCCGCCCGGCGGCGCTGCCGACGTGGTCGCGCGCCCTTTCGCGGCCATTCTCGAGCCGCAGATCAAGCAGGCGGTGGTGATCGAGACCAAGGCCGGCGCGGCCGGCCAGGTGGGCGCCCAATTCGCGGCTTCCGCCAAGCCCGACGGCTACACGCTGCTGGTGCACATCGTGTCGATCTCCGGCTTCGCCGAGGTCGACAGGCTCTATGGCCGCCCCGTCAAGTTCACGCGCGATGATTTCATTCCCATCGCGCGCTTCATCGCCGATCCCATGGTGCTGGTCGTCAACGACAAGCAGCCCTACAAGACGTTGAAAGAGTTCATCGAGGACGTGAAGAAGCGGCCGAACGAGCTGGTCTTCAGCTCGTCGGGAATGCACGGCGCGCTGCACCTGCCGACCGCGCTGTTCATGAAGGCGGCCGGCATCCAGATGCGCCACCTGCCGACCCAGGGCGGCGGCCCCGCCGTCACCGCCCTGCTGGGCAACAATTCCCAGGTGCAGGCGTCCGCGATCGCCGCCATCATCAGCCAGATCAAGGCCGGCAAGGCGCGCGCGCTCGCGGTTTTCGGTGCGCAACGCTCCGCCGCTCTGCCCGACGTGCCGACGCTCAAGGAGTCCGGCTATGACATCGAGTTCTATCTGTGGGTCGGGCTGTTCGCGCCCAAGGGTACGCCCGACGCAATCGTCGCGAAGCTGCGCGAGGAGACCAGGAATGCCGTCGCCACCGACCAGTTCAAGGGCGCGATGACCAACCTCGGGCAGGAGGTCGCCTATCTGGACCAGGCCGAGTTCAAGGCGTTCTGGGACGCCGACGCCAAGCGCGTCGAAGAAGCGGTACGGGCAGTCGGCAAGGTGGACGGATGACCGCGTGCCCCGGCAGGGTAGCGAGAGGGCCACGCACGTGATCCTCAGACGCGATCATCTCGCCGGTGGCGTGTTCGTGGCCGCCGGGCTCCTCGTCTTCGCGGTCAGTGGCGATCTGCCGGTGGGCTCCATGGCCATGCCGGGTGCCGGCATGATGCCCAAGCTCGTCACCAGCCTGATGCTGGCGTTCGGTGTGATCGTGCTGCTGCGCGCGGGCGAGAGCCCGCCGCTCGCGGAGGTGAGCTGGGCCGACCTGCCGCACGCCGCGCGCGTCATCGCCGTCACGGCGGCTGGTATCGCGCTCTACGAGCCGCTCGGCTTCCTGGCGACCATGTCGCTACTTCTGTTCAGCCTGGTTTTCATCGTCGAGCGCAAACCCATCCTGCCCGCGGCGGTGTTCAGCGTCGGCGTGACGGTGTTTGCCTATGTTCTCTTCGGGACGCTGCTGAAATCGCCGCTCCCCCGCGGCCTACTCTGGTTCTAGGGACCGTCCGGTGCTGGCCGAACGCACGAATCAAGCGGCAACCTGTCATCCCGGCGCTTGTCGCCGGGATCCAGCCATCCTCAAATTCCTGAGCAATGTGGGTCATGGATCCCGGGCACAAGGCCCGGGATGACAACAGTGCGCCCGGGGATGGCCATTCAATCAAGACCGGAAAGGCTCTGACGCGGTGGAAGCAACCCTCGACAGCCTGGCTCTCGGTTTCTCCGTCGCTTTCCGGCCCGACGTGCTGCTCTATGCCTTTCTCGGCTGCCTCGTCGGCACGCTGGTCGGCATGCTGCCCGGCATCGGCCCGCTGGCCGGCGTTTCCATCCTCCTGCCGGTGACGTTCGGGCTCGATGCCACCAAGGCCATCGTCATGCTGGCCGGCATCTACTACGGTTCCCAGTACGGCGGCTCCACCACCTCTATCCTGATGCGCATCCCGGGCGAAGCGTCCTCGGTGATGACCTGCATCGACGGCTACGCCATGGCGCAGAAGGGGCGCGCCGGCGCGGCGCTGTGCATTGCCGCGGTCGGCTCGTTCATCGCCGGGACTTTCGGCGTGATCATGCTCACCGTGCTGGCTCCACCGCTCGCCAATTTCGCGCTGCGCTTCGGGCCGCCGGAATATTCGGCCTTGCTCGTGCTCGGCCTGGTGTTCCTCGCCTACATGTCCTCGACGTCGCTCGTGCGCACGCTGCTGATGGCATCGGTGGGGCTGCTGCTCGGCTGCATCGGCATAGACGTCATGAGTGGCCATTTCCGCTACAGCTTCGATATCAAGGAGCTGGGCGACGGCATCGGCATCGTGCCTGTCGCGGTGGGGCTGTTCGGACTGGGTGAGATCGTGTCGACGCCCAGTAAGACGATCACGCAACAGGTCGTGAGCCCCCGCCTGCGCGAGCTGCTTCCCAGCGCCACCGAATGGCGCCAGTCGGCCATGCCGATCGCGCGCGGCTCCGTGCTCGGCTTCTTCGTCGGCATCGTGCCGGGCTCGGCGCACATCATAGCGAGCTTCCTCTCCTATGCGGTGGAGAAGCGCATCTCCAAGACACCTGAGGAGTTCGGCAAGGGCGCGGTCGCCGGCGTGGCGGGCCCGGAATCGGCTAATAACTCGGCCTCCACCGGCGCCTTCGTGCCCATGCTGGCCCTGGGCCTGCCGACCGGGCCGGTCACCGCCGTGCTGATGGCCGCGCTGCTGATCCACGGCGTGCCACCCGGGCCGCAGCTCGTCAGCGAGCACCCGGACGTGTTCTGGGGCTTCATCGCCTCCATGTACGTCGGTAACCTGATGCTGCTGGCGCTGAATTTGCCGTTCGTCGGCCTGTTCGTGAGCGTGCTGCGCATTCCCTATGCTTACCTCTATCCGCTGATCGTCATGTTCTGCATCATCGGCGTCTACGAGGTGAGCCATTCCATCGTCGACGTGTGGATCATGCTGATCATGGGGGGCGTCGGCTACGTCTTGCGCAAGCTCGACTTCGATCCGGCTCCCCTCGTCCTCGGGCTCGTCATCGCCCCGATCTTCGAGCTCAGCCTGCGCCAGTCGCTCGTCATGTCGAATGGCGACTGGTCGATCTTCTTTCGGCGGCCGATCTCGGCGACGCTGCTCGCCATCTGCCTGGCCCTGCTGGCCGTGTCCGCCATTTCTGCGCTCGCGCGCAAGGACTGGCGCGGCAAGCTCGCCGAGGTGGAGGCGGGCGAGGAGCGGTGATAGGTTTTGACATCGTAGGTTGGGTCAAGCGAAGCGCTGACCCAACACAAGTCGTATATTCCGCGGGCGTTGGGTCATCGCTGACGCTCGACCCAAAGCGCTAACGCGACCGAGTATCGAGGAGGAGACGACATGCGCGAGAGGATCATGCGGGCAGCGGCCCGGCCGACGAAGAAGGCGCCCGATTCCAACTTCACGGGCACCGTTTGGCATGAAGAGGTGTTCGCCCCGGAGGCGCCGTCGCGTCTGCGCGCCTCGCGCGTATCCTTCACGCCCGGCGGACGCACCAACTGGCATACACATGCGGTCGGGCAGGTGCTCTACGTGCTGACTGGCGTCGGCCGCTATCAGACGCTCGGCGGGCCGGTGCAGGTGATCCTGCCCGGTGACACGGTGGTCATCCCGCCCGGCGTCAAGCACTGGCACGGCGCTGCGCCTGATCACCAGATGGCGCACCTCGCCATGTCCGAGACGAGCGACAAGGGCGAGGCCACCACCTGGCTCGAGCCCGTCAGCGATGCGGACTACAACAAGGC
>VBAB01000263.1 GCA_005888525.1 Alphaproteobacteria bacterium | reverse complement strand
CTATCGGCGCATATGAAATCGAGACGAGTGAGAAGGCCGTTTCATAAAAATCCCATATATGCCCGCACTGGATCCGGAAGCGGGTCGACGCGGCATCTCCAACGAATTGAGCACCCTATCGACGACCCTACTTCAGTGAGGCTGCGCAATCGCTGCCTCGAGCCGTCGAAGTCTCGCGCTCGCATATCACCGTTGCACAGCGCGGCGATCTTTATGGAACGCTTATACCGGGAGCTTTTTTCTCATCTCGCTTCTTAATGGGATCGTGCCGATGTCTGCTGTGCGGCCGTGAATTCTCGATCGCCATTAGAGAAGGAGTTCCAACCATGTTCACGATCCAACATAGTCTCAGCGGACATGCCGCACATGGTGAGTGGCAGCACACAAAAGCCATGCAGCTCGCCGCGCTGCTCGGGACGCTGGTTGTCGTAGGCGTCATTGTGAACGCGGTGACGATCTTCGCCGATGGCCACCTTCGTCTGGGGACTTCAACTGCGCCAACTTGCTCGGCCGTCGGGGAAGAAGTCGACCGGCTGGCTTGCTACGACAAACTCGCTCGCCAACCTGTGCCTCATCCGGCAAAGGGTGCCAACGCACCGGCACTTTTTCATTTCTAACGGGTGGGACCTTGCAACGCACGTCACCTGAGCTAAGGCCGCCATCTTCGTGTTTCGAGTGCGGCTTCGCCTCGTGCGCACGCCCTCGCATTCATGAGAAGCCCGTCCGTCCCTCTCGATTTTTTATGGGCAATAGCCCATGGCGCCGGGAGCTTGCTGTCATCGTCGTCGCGTTTTGCCACCTGTGTTCCTGCGCTGGTATCGTTCACAGCAGCTGGGGCGAAAACGTTGCTTCAGCCAAGTCCGGTCGTCGCGGTGAGCCCGCCGTCGACCACGATTTCGGCTGCCGTGATGTAGCGTGCCTCGTCGGAGGCGAGGAACAGGACCGCGTGCGCGATATCCCAGGCATCTCCCATCTTGCCGGTCGGGCATTGCGCGTTGCGCTTGTCGATCAACCCCTGCAGGTCGTTGGCGGCGATCGTCTTGGCCAACCGGTGCTCGACCAGAGCCGTGTGCATCAAGCCGGGTATCACCGTGTTGCAACGGATTCCCTTCTTCGCATACGAGATGGCGGTCGATTTCGAGAAGGCCAGAATGCCGAGCTTGGTCGTGGAGTAGGCGACGTGGGCGCGGCCGGGGGTCATGCGCAAGCCGGCGACCGAGGCGAGATTGACGATCGCGCCCGTGCCCTGCTTTTCCATCACCGGAAGCACGTACTTGCAGCTCAGGAACGCGGTCTTGAGATTGTGGTCGATCTGCCTGTCCCAGACCTCCTCGCTCATGGCGACGGCGTCGCCCGGGGCCGAGCCGCCAACGTTGTTGACGAGGATGTCGATGCGGCCGAACTGCTTCACGCAGTCGTCCACGGCAGCCTTGACCTCATTGGCTTTCGTCATGTCGACGCCGCGCGTGAGGCAGGTGCCGCCTTCCTTCTCGATTAGGGCCTTCGTGACGTCGGCTGCCTCCTTGCGCAGATCGACGCCATAGATCCTGGCGCCTTGGCGCGCCAGCAGCACGGCCGTGGCCTTGCCGTTACCCCACACCTTGGCGTCGGGGTCGTCACCAACCGAGCCTGCACCCGATATGAAGGCGACTTTGTTCTCGAGGCTGAGCATGTTCGTTTCCCAATGAGTGGCACAGCCGGCACCTAATCATGGATCGAGCTCGACAGCCAACGGGGAACGGGACGGCGAGAAATGGCGACACACGCATCACCTCTTCCAGCCGAGCCAGTCGCAAATTGCGTCGCCCATGATGAGCTTCTTGTCGGCTTCCGGAATCCAGTCGATCTCCTGGAAATGAGAGACGCATTGCCGCCACGAGCACGGCATCTTGGTGATGTCGGTGCCCCAGAACAGCCGGCGAGGCCCGAAGGCGTCGTACATGGCGCGATAGTGCTTGTGCAGGGATTTGAACGGATAGGCGTCATCGGCGTAGAACGGGCCGCCCGTCAGCTTGACGGCCACGTTGGGATATCGCGCGAGCGCCGTCAGCTCCTGCATCTTCGGAAACGCCGCGTCCCCTTTGGCGCCCCTGAGTGCGCCCATATGATCCACCGCCAGCTTCAAACTCGGATGGCGGGCTGCGATCTGGCCAAGCAGTGGCAACCAGTCGCCCGCAAGCAGGGCCAACGGCAACTGCGCTTGCTCGGCGGCTGGCCAGAGCCAGTCGAGCGTGCCGTCCGTGGGCCAGGACCGGTTGTGCGGCTTGTTGAAATAAAGGCGTAGGCCCAGCATGCCTGGCCGCTGTTTCCAGGTCGCGACGAGCGAGCGGCTATCGGGTTTGTCGAGCGGAGGGTAGCCGAGAATGGCAAAGCGCTTGGGGTATGCCAGTACGGCCTCGACCGCCTGCTCGTTGGAATCGGGATCCCAGCTTGTGGGAGGATGCAGTATGGCGCCGTCGACGCCCGCCTCGTCCATGCCGCGGATCGCATCCTCGACCAGATAGGGTGTGGCGAGATGAGGCGGCGATGGGGTGCCCTTGCGCCAAAGATGGACCTGCGCGTCGATGATCGCCATTCGTCCTCTCCGCTTGCTGTGCGACTTCCCTGACCAATACTGACGCGCCTGGCGAGTCGAGAGCAACCGCTCAGTGAGACACTCCGGAGGATTTGACGGGGGCCCAGCCCTGCCGATGCCCTCGCTTGACGTGATCATCGTGTCTGCGAGACTTGCAACGACCTAGAGGCGAGGAGGCATCAATGGCGGACGTGACGATCCTGGCAACGGGACTTGGGTTTCCGGAAGGCCCCGTGGTGTGCGCCGACGGCTCCGTGGTCTTGACCGAAATCCGCAACCAGCGCTGCTCGCGCGTGACACCGGACGGCAAGGTCAGCCTGTTCTCCAATTGCGGCGGCGGACCGAATGGGCTGGCGATCGGCCCCGACGGCTACTTCTATCTCTGCAACAACGGCGGCAGTCGCTACGTCGAGGGTCATTCCATGGGTCTCGGCCCGCACCCCGATTACAAGTTCGGCACCGTGGAGCGCATCCACCCGAAGACCGGCGAAGCCAAGCTGCTGTACAAGGAGGCGAACGGCCATCCGCTGTCGGCGCCGAACGATCTGGTGTTCGACAAGGAAGGCGGCTTCTATTTCACCGATCTCGGCAAACGCTACCCGCGTCACCGCGACAACGGCGGCGTCTATTACGCGCTGCCGGACGGGTCCAAGATCGTCGAGGTGGCCTATCCCATCCTCAGCCCCAACGGCTGCGGGCTGTCACCGGACGGCAAGACGCTCTACGTCGCCGACACCGAGGGTGCGCGTCTGTGGGCGTTCGAAGTCCAAGGTCCCGGCAAGCTCAAGCCCAAGAAGGAGTTTCTGCCGCATAGCGGGCGGGTGGTGGCGGGTCTCCCCGGCAGCGCGCGCTTCGACAGCCTTAAGGTCATGGCCAGCGGCAATATTGCGGTGGCGACCCTGAACACCGGCTTTATCACCGAGATCTCGCCGGCCGGCGACATCGTCCGCGCCGTGAAGATGCCGGACCGCTATCCCACCAACATCTGCTTCGGCGGCGCCGATATGCGCACGGCCTACATCACGCTGTCCGACGGCGGCCAATTGGGCGTCATGCAATGGCCGGAGCCGGGGCTGAAACTCAACTTCAATTGACGGGCGCGCCCCGAGCCATCGCTGCCGCCGATTTCTTCCGGATCATCAGCGGCATACGTCGGATGCCGAGCAAGCGATTGTTGGGCATCCATTCGATCGGTCCCGCGGACTTGAAGGTTTCGATCCGCGCCAAGAGCTCGGCGAATGCGAGCCGCATCTCCATACGGGCGAGGCTGGCGCCGAGGCAGACGTGGACGCCGAAGCCGAAGGCCACGTGGCGGTTGGGCGAGCGGGCGATGTCGAACCGGAAAGGCTGGTCGAAGACGGCTTCGTCGCGATTGGCGGACATCTCCCAGTAGGTGACCTTGTCACCGGCCTTTATGCGGTGGCCCTTGAAGTTGAAATCGCGCGTCGCAGTGCGGCGCTTGTGGATGGAGGGAGTGGTCCAGCGCAGGATCTCGTCGAGAGCAGTGCGCATGGCATCGACGTCAGCGGAGCGCAGCTGCTCGAGCTGCGCCGGGTTTTCCATCAGCGCCCGCAATCCCCCGCCGATGGCGCTGCGCGTGGTTTCGGCGCCGGCGGCAAACAGCAGCATGAAGAAGTTGAGAAGCTCGTCATCGGTGAGGGGGCCACCCTCGCTGCCGTCCTCTTCCGGCTGCAGCCGCGCGCTGATGATCGTCGATAGGATGTCATCGGTCAGGTTCCCGCGCTTCCTGACGATCAGGCGGGCGCCATAGTCGCGCAGCTTCTGCGCGAAGTCTCTGGCGATGATCTCGGGCGTCGGCGCGGCTATGCCGGCATCGACCCACTCGGCCAGCTGCGCACGGTCCTCTTGCGGCACGCCCAGCAGCAGACAGATCGCCTGCAACGGCAGATCGCGCGAGAAGCGGGCCACAAAATCGAACGGCTCGTTATCGGGCAGCGCCTCGATCAGGGCCACGGTG
>VBAB01000262.1 GCA_005888525.1 Alphaproteobacteria bacterium | reverse complement strand
CAGTCCGGCAACAACGTCGATTGTCCCCGATCCGCCCCTTCAATGAACCGCTTCATCGATTGCCCCCGCAAATCGCGAGGAGAATCATAACAGCCACCGCGTTTTCACGCAGCCAGGGTCATGAACGACGGAGGCCGTTCGTCCGCTCTTGAGGTCCAGCGGTCATCGGCCACGCATGCAACCGCCGCTTCGTGAGGGTGCGATTCCGGGGGTGTTGTTGACGTTCCAAGAAGAGTGAATTAAATCAATAGGTTATGAGCATCTTTTTTTTGGCGCCCCGTAGGGGAATCGAACCCCTCAAGCTCTCCGCGTCCCGTGGTCGATGCGGACTTCAGTTCGGTATAGGTGGCTGCGTGCCCCCCGCAACCAATTTTTACAAGCAAAATCAATGTGTTATTGGCGCGGAGCCGTCCGTTCCCGGGTGTTGACATCGATTGCAGCTTCTTCCCGCGTATTATGTAAACCGTTCAACAGGTTACGGTCGTTTTCTACAATCTACTAGTACCTCGTTCAATTTCTACATGGCGCAAAATTGTCACAAAATCTGTTCACGCCCTAATGACGCCCACCATCGAGCGATTTTTGCTCCGGCGCTTACAGCCAAGCTCGACAAACAAGCTTAGAATTAGTCTAGTTCCAAATCTCTGCCCGAGAGGGACCGGAGAGCGCGGCCAAGGCCGCGGGACCGCGGGTGGAGGTGCAGCGCCCAAGGCTCGCAGCGGGGAGGGAGATGCGGTGAAGGCATTCGCGGAACTGACCGAACAGGAGATCCTGGCCCTGGCGATCTCGGCCGAGGAGGAGGACGCTCGTATCTATGCCGACTATTCCGACGGCCTCAAAGCCGACTTCCCCGCCTCGGCCCAGGTGTTCACGGACATGGCGGCCGAGGAGAACGATCACCGCCGCCGGCTCATCGAGCTGCATCGCCAGAAGTTCGGCGAGCACATCCCGCTCGTTCGCCGCCATGACGTCAGGGGCTTTGCCAGGCACGAGCCATTGTGGATCGTGCGGCCGCTGGGCCTCGACCGGGTGCGCAAGCACGCCGAGGCCATGGAGTTCGAGGCCAGGCGCTTTTACGAACGCGCGATGGCACGCACCACCGACGCCGGAGTGCGCAAGCTCTTGGGCGACTTGGCCGAGGCGGAGCGCTCCCACATCAGCCTGGCCCAGCGCCTGGGCACCCAGCATCTGACGCCGAGCGCCCAGGAAGCCGAGGAAGAGACCCGCCGGCGCATGTTCGTGCTGCAGATCGTGCAGCCGGGGCTCGCCGGACTGATGGACGGGTCAGTGTCGACGCTGGCGCCGCTGTTCGCGGCCGCCTTCGCCACCCACGAGACGTGGCAGACGTTCCTGGTCGGCATGGCCGCCGCCGTGGGCGCCGGCATCTCCATGGGCTTCGCCGAGGCGCTGTCGGACGACGGCGAGCTCACGGGTCGCGGCCATCCCCTGCTGCGCGGCATCATCACCGGGCTGATGACCACCATCGGCGGCGTCGGCCACACCCTGCCGTACCTGATCGGCGATTTCCGCATCGCCACCACGCTGGCGATCGGCGTCGTGCTGATCGAGCTGTGGGCGATCGCCTGGATCAGGGCGCGCTACATGGATACCAAGTTCCTGCGCGCCGCCTTCGAGGTGGTGGTCGGCGGCCTGATCGTGTTTGCCGCCGGCATCCTGATCGGCAGCGCGTGAGGCGGCGGCCCCGCGCGCGCTCGGCCGCGAGGCTGCAGGACGTTGTCAAATATGACAACATGGGTTATATATGACCGACACAAGGTCGATTTCATGGGTGAACTCGGCGCGTAGGGAATTCGAGAAGTTCCCTGCAAAGGTCCAGACCGAAGGTCTCGCTGCGCTTACCGTCGCCGCCGAAGGCAGCAAAACGGACAACGCCAAGCCGTTGCATGGCCTTGGTTCAGGCGTCTTCGAGATCGTTCTCCACGACCGCGCTGGCACGTTCCGCGTGGTCTATGCGGTGCAACTCGGTGACGATCTCTGGGTGGTCCATGCCTTCCAGAAGAAATCCAAGAAGGGAAAGAAGACGCCTCAGCCGGAAATCGATCTGATCCGCGAGCGGCTGAAACGCCTGAAGGAGATACTACGATGAATGACGATTTGGAGGTCACGCGCGGGAAGGGCAACGTCTTTCGCGACTTCGGTTACGCCCATGCCGACGCAGAGCACCTCAAGGCCGTCCTCGCTGCGCAGATCATCAAGGTTCTCGATGCGCGCAAGCTGACTGTCCGCAAGGCCGAAGATGTGAGCGGCATCGCCGCCGCCGACTTCTCCCGCATCCGCAACGCAAAGCTCGATCGCTTCACTATTGATCGTCTCATGGCTGTCCTCGGCCGGCTCAACCAAAAGGTGGAGGTCGAAGTCACTGTTCGCGCCAAGAATGCGCGCGCACCATCTGCACTGCGATAAGCTGACGATCTTACCCCACGCCCAGATACGCTTGGCGCACGCCGTCGTCGGCGAGGAGGTCGGCGCCGGTGCCGGCCATGACGATGCGGCCGTTCTCCAGCACGTAGGCGCGGGCCGCGAGCTTCAGGGATGCGACCACGTTCTGCTCCACCAGCAGCACGGTGAGCCCGCGCTGGTTGAGCGCGCGGATGGCGCGGAACAGCTCCTGCACCAGCGCGGGCGCCAGCCCCAGCGAAGGCTCGTCGAACATGATGAGCTCCGGCTTGCCCATCAGGCAGCGGCCGATCGCCAGCATCTGCTGCTCGCCGCCCGACATGGTGCCGGCTGCCTGGCCTCGGCGCTCCTCCAGGCGTGGGAACATGGCGAACACTTCGCGCATGGTGTCGGCCATGGCGCCGCGCGCGCGGGGCAGCAGCGCGCCCATTTGCAAGTTCTCCTCGACCGTCAGCGAGGGGAAGATCTGCCGCCCCTCGGCGACCTGGCCGATGCCCAGATTGCAAATGCGGTAGCTGGGCAGGCCGGTGATGTCCCGGCCTCGAAAGGCGATGCGGCCCGCGCGAGGCGTCTCGATGCCGGCGATGGTGCGGATCAGGCTCGACTTGCCGGCCCCGTTGGCACCGACGATGGCGATCAGCTCGCCCTCCTCCGCGCCGAGCGAGATGTCGTCCAGCGCCTGCGCATCGCCGTAGTACAGCTCGAGGCTGTCGATTTGCAGGATCATGTGGGCCCCGCGAACTGCAACTCGCATCCCGTTCGGGGGAACTGGAGCCATAGCGACGGGGAAGCCTTTTCCCCTTGGGGAGAAGGTGCCCGAAGGGCGGATGAGGGGGCCTTCTCTTGCGCGACGAGAAGTCCCCCCTCACCAGTTCGGCCAAATGACTTACGGGCGCGCCATCGAGGCCGAGTTCGCGGTCTGTGTGGGAGCACGCGCCCGTAAGTCATGGCCTCACGTACTCTCCCCGGAGGGGAGAGGGGACCATCGCGTTCAGAGGAAGGCGGGCTGTTTCCGCAGCCGTAGCCGTAGGTTGGGGCGAGCGTCAGCGATGACCCAACGCAATCTCGATCTCCGCGCGCAAGAGGCGTTGGGTCGGCGCTTCGCTTGACCCAACCTACATACATCACACCGCCTCCTCGCCGAGGTAGCATTCGAGCACGGCGGGGTCGCGGGTGACCTCGGCGGGGCTGCCTGATGCGATGACCTGGCCGTGGTGCAGCACGATCAGCCGGCTCGACAGCGCCATCACCGCGCGCATGACGTGCTCGATGAGGAGGATGGTAAGCCCGAGCTTGGCATTGAGCTCGCGGAACAGCGCCACCATGTGGTCCGTCTCGGTCGGGCGCAGGCCGGCCATCACCTCGTCGAGCAGGAGCAGGCGCGGGCCGGTGGCCAGCGCGCGCGCCACCTCCAGCCGCTTGCGCTCGGGGAGCGTGAGCGAGGAGGCCATCTGCTGGCGCTTGCTCGCCAACCCCAGCTGCTCGATGACCGCCGATGCCCTCTCCTTCGCCTCGCGCACGCTGGCGGAGGCGTTCAAGGCGCCGACGATGACGTTCTCCATCACGGTGAGCCCGGCGAACGGTTTCACCA
>VBAB01000261.1 GCA_005888525.1 Alphaproteobacteria bacterium | reverse complement strand
TGTCACATTGGAATTGATCGTCTTCCTGAACTCGGAAAGGACGTGAAAGCAGGGCTTGTCGCTATCCTTGAACAGTTTGACAATAAAGGCGTTGTGTACGTCGTCGTACAGGTTGAGCGCGTTGGTCTTGAGCGGTTGCACGTCGATGTTGAAGAAGCTCTCTGCCTTTTTGAAGTCCGCTGCGGCCTGCGTTTTCTCGTAGTCACCATCATTCGGCGCCGCCAAGCCGCCCTTGTTCTGCGGCACCGGATGCAGCCAAAAGCAGACGAGCCGCCTGTGGCGATCGATTGGAATGGAGGAGGGATCGAAATCCTCCTTGATGGCGTTCTCGGTCTCTGTGAAAGCCTGCGAGAGAGTTTGGACACTAAGGCCGAGAAATGCGTCTGCGGGTCGCTGAGGCCGTCTCCTGGACAAAATGCGCAGGAACCGGAGCGCATACCGTCCGCCAAGCCAGACGGGCCGCAGCAGCCATCGGAAGATCCGCGCAACGACGGCAAGGGCGACGCCGCGCGACAGCACGAGCAACGCAGCAACGATGATAGTCGCGATCAGGATCGCCACCGGCTGATAGCTGACGCTCGCCGGCTCGAGCATTTGCTCGTAGGAGGCCGAGACGCTTGGCGCGAAAGTGCCGTCGCCCTCGTAAGCCGCCGTGACGGCGTGCAAGCCCGAGGCGAGCGTGGAAACGGCGACTTTCGCAGTGCCGTCGGCCAACAGGAAACCGAAACCGAGGATATTCGCGCCGTCCTTGAGCGTCACCGTGCCCGTAGGGGTGCCGCCGGCACCCGCGACTCTGGCCGTGAATGTGACGGAGTGACCCACGGTAGCGGGATTGGCCGAAGACGCGAGCGTCGTGGTCGTCGCTGACTTGTCGACGACCTGGATCAGGACAGGGGACGTCGAGCCCCCATGGCGTGCGTCCCCCCCGAAGCTGGCGACAACCGCGTGGCTGCCTGCGCTCAGCCGAGACAGAGAGATTTTCGCGCTGCCATCGGCGGCGAGTGCGGACGTGCCGAGCGCGTCAGAGCCCACGTTGAAAGTGACGGTGCCCGTCGCAGTGCCGTTTAGTCCCTTCACCGTAGCAGTGAGGACAACGGGCTGACCGGGCGGCGCCGGATTGGCCGATGAGGCCACGGCGATCACGGTCGCAAATTTGTCGACCACCTGCGTCAGGGGGGCCGACAGCGAGCCGGCAAATTCCGCATCTCCGCTGTAGGCGGCAGTGATGACGTGATTGGCCACAGCCAGTGTCGAAATGGCGAGCTTTGCACTGCCGTCAGCTTGCAATGGGACGGTGCCAAACGTGTCGGAGCCATCCTTGAATACGACCATGCCCGTCGGTGTGCCGCCTGATGCGGCCACGGAGGCGGTGAAGGTGATCGGCTGCTCCAGCGTGGCGGGGTTGGCGGAGGAGGCGATGCTGGTGGTCGTCACCGACAGTGGATTTTGCGCATTGGCGCTGCCCGTAAGGAGCACAGCGACGCAGAGGGCGAAGTAGAAGGAGGTCGACGCTGGCCCGCGCAGACGGAGTATCGGTTTGAGGTTCATCAGGCACCCGCAACACAATGAGAACGCTAATCAGACTTCACTTTCCCGGCATTTCGTAGTGTTGCTTCGAGGAATAGCCAAGGCAAATGTTGCCCTGACCCCGATGACGTGCTTTCGAAAGATGGGCAATTTCGTGACCGATGCCCGCTTTCGCAACTGCACATGGGGGCTTGATTACCACGGTGATCTTGAGGGGACGGAGCTTGCGTGCTCGCACCGGCCCGGCGCAGATGCGGCCTTGACCTCGGCAACCAACCAGACCTATCGAACCCGCGCAGCAAGGGGACCAGACCATGGCTGACGCCGACCTACCGCCTCGCGAGGCGATGGACTTCGATGTGGTGATCGTGGGGGCCGGCCCGGCCGGTCTTTCCGCCGCAATTCGCCTGAAGCGGCCGGGAGCTCACCGTGGTCGTGCTGGAAAAGGGGTCCGAGGTCGGGGCGCATATCCTGTCGGGCGCCGTCATCGACCCAATCGGCCTCACCTCGCTCTTCTCCGATTGGAAAGCCAAAGGTGCGCCGGTCGAGACGGCCGTCACCGAGGACCGCTTCTACTATCTGGGCCCCGCGGGCGCCCTGCGCATCCCCAATCTCGTCATGCCGCCGCTGATGAGCAACCACGGCAACTACATCGTCAGCCTCGGCAACCTCTGTCGCTGGCTCGGCGAGCAGGCGGCCGAGATGGGCGTCGAGGTCTACCCGGGCTTCGCCGCCGCCGAGGTGCTCTACGACGCGAAGGGTGCCGTAACCGGCGTCGCCACGGGCGACATGGGACTCGGCAAGAACGGAGAGCCGACCGACCGTTTCACCCGCGGCATGGAGCTCAAGGGCAAGTACACGATCATCGCCGAAGGGGCGCGAGGATCGCTGGCGAAACAGCTGATGGCCAAATTCGGCCTCGAGAAGGGGCGCCAGCCGCAGAAGTACGGCATCGGGCTCAAGGAGCTGTGGGAGGTGCGCCCCGAAGCCCACAAGCCCGGCCTGGTACAGCACACGCTCGGCTGGCCGCTCGACGATCGCACGGGCGGAGGATCGTTCCTCTATCACTACGGCAGCAATTTGGTGTCGGTCGGTTTCGTCGTTCACCTCAACTACCGGAACCCATACCTATCGCCCTACGGCGAGTTTCAGCGCTTCAAGACCCATCCGGCCATTCGCGACACCTTCGAAGGCGGCAGGCGCATCGCTTACGGAGCGCGGGCGCTGACGGAGGGAGGCTGGCAATCCATCCCCGAGCTCGCCTTTCCCGGCGGGGTTCTCGTCGGCTGTGCCGCGGGGTTCATGAATGTCCCTCGCATCAAGGGATCGCACAACGCCATGTTGTCGGGCATCGCTGCCGCCGAGGCGGCGTTCGCGGCCATCGCAGAGGGTCGGGCACACGATCTGCTGGAGGCCTACCAGGACGACGTGATGACAGGCCCGATCGCCAAGGACCTGCGGCGCGTCCGCAATGCCAAGCCGATGCTGGCGAAGTTCGGCACGGCCGTCGGCACTCTCGTCTCAGGCGTCGACATGTGGCTCAACACCCTGCTGCCGGGCGTTGGCTTGGGGTACACGCTCAAGCATCGCAAACCGGACTACGCGGTGCTCGATAGAGCGAGCGCGGAGCAACCGATCGCTTACCCCAAGCCCGATGGCGTGCTGACGTTCGACCGTCTGACCAACGTGTCGTTCTCAGGCACCAACCA
Organism: Alphaproteobacteria bacterium; assembly: GCA_005888525.1. GTDB lineage: Bacteria > Pseudomonadota > Alphaproteobacteria > Rhizobiales > Hyphomicrobiaceae > AWTP1-13. Next base: position 6,441 of record VBAB01000261.1, on the reverse strand, counting down.
CGAGGAGGACCAGCCGGTCCATCTGAAAGTCGCCAGTCTCGCCGTGCAGAAGAACTCCGAGCATGACGTCTATGCCGGGCCGTCGAGCCGCTATTGCCCCGCGGGCGTCTACGAGTGGCTGGAGGAACCAGGCGGGCCGCGCTATGTCATCAACGCGCAGAACTGCGTCCACTGCAAGACCTGCGATATCAAGGATCCAAACCAGAACATCGACTGGGTAGTGCCCGAGGGCGGCGGCGGACCGAACTATCCGGGCATGTGAACCGCACTCGGGGTGGCGTGCGACGTAAGATGGGGATCGAGCATGGCTCAGCAGAAGTTGCATCCCGACGCACAGAAGGTGTGCGATTTGATCATCGCCTCGGGGCGCCCGCCGATCGAGACGCTGTCGCCGCCCGAAGCGCGCAAGGCGTACCTGGCTTCGCGCGCCATTCTGCAACCCGACCCCGAGCCCGTCGCGGAGGTGGTCGCGCTCGAAGCCGTGGGGCCAGCCGGCCCGATCCCGCTCCGGCTCTATCGTGGGCAGGGCGTCCCCAATGACAAGCTTCAGCCGGCGCTCATCTACTTCCACGGCGGGGGCTGGGTGATCGGCGACCTCGAGAGCCACGACCAGGTCTGCCGAGCGCTCGCCAACGCCACCCCGTGTCTCGTCGTCGCCGTCGACTATCGGCTCGCGCCCGAGCACAAGTTTCCCGCCGCCGCCGAAGATGCCATCGCCGCGACGCGGTGGATTGCCACCAACGCGACGCGGCTCGGCATCGATGCCCGGCGCCTCGCGGTCGGCGGCGACAGCGCCGGCGGCAACCTCGCGGCGGTCGTCTCGCTCGAGGCGCGCGATCGCAGCGGCCCACGGCTCGTGCACCAGCTCCTGGTCTATCCGGGCACCGATATGCGCATGGGCTGGCCATCCGCCGAGCGCCACGCCGAGCAATTGCCTCTCACACGCGCGGGCATGCGCTGGTTCATTGCCCATTATCTGCGCAGCGCCGCCGATGAAGCCGACTGGCGCGCGTCGCCGCTGAGGGCGGCGAGCTTCGGGGAGCTGCCGCCCGCCCTCGTCATCACCGCCGGCTTCGACCCGCTCTGCGACGAGGGCGAAGCCTACGCCAAGGCGCTCCGGTCCGCCGGGGTTCCCGTCCTACACGAGCGGTTCGAGGGACAGATCCACGGATTTCTTTCGATGGGGCGCATTGTTGCGGATAGCGGGCGGGCGATTGCGCTCGCCGCTTCAGCACTCAGGCAGTCGTTCGCGCGGGCTTGAACCTAGTAGTTATCCTCGGCGTTGCCTTAAGACAAAGGGCGACCTTGGGCGATGCCGCGCGCATTCACAGCACGCGGTCCAGCGTTTGCCCAATTCGCATGTCTTGTTGCCAGCCCGGCCGCCACAGGGCGACACAAACCCTGGTGCATTCCGATCTTTGCGGTCGCAAGCAGGTGCCATTCCTGCTAAGCGTGAGGCAGCGGGAATCAGCTATGGCTTTCAACTCCCCCGGCACGAGGTGACATGCGCGCTCGCTATCCTGTGCTCTTCGGTTTGTCGGCGGTCCTAGGCTTGGTGGCTGCATCGGGGGTGCTGTCGGCCGCGGCGGGAGTGGACGGTGCGGCGACGACAGCCAGCGACACGCGGTCGCTGCTCGGCAGCTATCTCGCGGGACGGGTCGCGCGGGGTCAGCACGACACGGAGGCCGCCGCCACCTACTATCGCGAAGCACTGGTGCGCGATCCCGGCAACGACGTGCTGATCGAGCAGTCGTTCCTGATGGAGCTTATGGAAGGCCACTGGCCGCGCACCGAGCAATTGGCGCGCGAACTGGCCGAGTTGCAGCCTCCGCGCCGCATGGCTCAGGCATTCATGGGCCTCGTCGACTTCAAGGCCAAGCGCTACGCGGAAGCGGACGAGCGCTTCAAGGCATCTGGCGCCAACCCCATCGGTGAGTTGACGAGCACGCTGGCTCGGGCCTGGCTCTACCAAGCGCAGGACAAGACCCAGGAGGCGCTCGCCCTTCTCGATGCGCCGAAGCAGCCAGAGTGGGCCCAGTACTATCTGCGCTTTCATCGCGCGCTGCTCGCCGACCAGGCCGGGCGCCGCGCCGAGGCGCGCGCCGCCTACGATCGCATACCCAAGAACGATCAGCGCACGCTGCGCGTAGCGCTCGCTTACGCGCGGCATGCGGCCAGCGCTGGAGATGCCAAGCTGGCGCTGAGCGTGCTCAAGGCCAACGCCGATCGGACCAAGAATGACGGGCACCCGGTTGCGCGGGTACTGCAGGAACAGATCGAGGCCGGCGAGCGGCCGGAACTGCTCATCAACACCCCCGCCGAGGGCATGGCAGAGGCATTCTATGGTCTGGGTGAGGCGCTCACCGGGGAAGGCGGCGTCAGCGTCGGCGCTGTCTACTTGCAATTCGCGCTCTACTTGACGCCCGATTCCGTGTTCGCTTTGGCCGCGCTCGCCAATGCCTATGAGACGACCAAGCGCTACGAAGCCGCCGTTGCCACCTACGATCGCATCCCGAAAGGGACGCCGCTGCAAATGAGCGTCGACATCCGCAAGGCCCTGAACCTCACCCAGCTCGAGAGGGTGGACGAGGCGCAGAAGCTGCTGGACGAGATCGCACGAGACAACCCGCGCGAGCTCCAGCCGCTGGACGCGCTCGGCAATATCATGCGCAGCAACAAGCGCTTTGGGGAGGCGGTCGATTACTATACGCGCGCCATCGCCCTCATCGACAAGCCAGAGCAGAAGCACTGGTCGTATTTCTACTCGCGCGGCACCTGCTACGAGCGGCTGAAGAAGTGGGATCTCGCCGAGGCTGACCTGCAGAAGGCTTTGTTGCTCAGCGCCGAGCAGGCAATGGTGCTCAACTACCTGGGCTATTCCTGGATCGACCAGAACCGCAACCTCAAGCAGGGCCTTTCCCTGATCGAGAAGGCCGTGCGCCAGAAGCCCGACGACGGCTATATCGTCGACAGCTTGGGCTGGGCGCACTACCGCATGGGCAACTACAAGGAAGCCGTGAAGCACCTGGAGCGCGCGGTCGAGCTGAGACCCGAGGACCCCGTTCTCAACGATCACCTCGGCGATGCCTATTGGCGCGTGCGGCGCGAACGCGAGGCTCGCTTCCAATGGGACCAGGCGCTGACACTGAAGCCCGAGCCTGAGGACGCCGACAAGATCAAGAAGAAGCTGCAAAAGGGACTGCCGGTACCGGCTCAGGCACGCCAGACCAAGCGCACCAACGAGGTGCAGAAGCGCCCCGAGAAGGCCAAGAAGAGCACCGAGGTCAAGAGCTTCCCCTTCTTCCAGTGACGGGGAGGCCGGCGCGCCCGGTGCGCCGGGCAGACGTTGCCATGCCCATTCGCCAGATCGCCCGCGCCAAGATCAATCTGACGCTGAGCGTGCTCGGCCGCCGCTCAGACGGCTACCACGACATCGAGAGCCTGGTGACTTTCGCCGACATCGGCGACCTCGTAACGTTGCATCCAGGCCCCGATTGCCGGGTCACGACCTCTGGTCAATTCGCCCCAGGAATAGAGGGGCCAAACCTGCTGGAGAAGACGCTTTCGCTCCTGCGGGAGCTCGACCCCGGGCTGATTCTCGGCGCCGTCGAGCTCGAGAAGAACCTGCCCGTCGCCGCTGGGCTCGGTGGCGGATCGGCCGATGCTGCGGCGCTCCTGCGGGCGGTGCGGGCGGCCAATCCGGAGTGCGCCGGACGCATCGACTGGCATGGGCTGGCAGCCCGGCTGGGTGCCGACGTCCCGGTCTGCGTCGCCGGCGTACCGTCGCTGATCCGCGGGATCGGCGATCGGGTTGCATCGCGGGAGCCGGCGCACCCCATGCCGCCTCTCGACTGCGTCCTGGTCAATCCGCGAGTGGCTTTGCCGACGGCGCAAGTCTTCGGGGCGCTCGATCTGTCTTCCCCCTCTCTCCGTCCTTTACGGGGCGAGGGCCGGAGTGAGGGGCGGCAACAGGCGTCACAGCAAGCGTCTGTCCCTCACCCTAACCCTCTCCCCATTGAAGAATGGGGAGATGGGACGGGCGCGCTCCTTGCCTACATGCAAGCGCGGGGCAACGACCTGGAACGCCCGGCAATTTCGCTCCTGCCCGTTATCGCAGACGTCAAGGGCGCGCTTGCCGCGCAGCCCGGATGCCGGCACGCGGCCATGTCCGGGAGCGGGCCGACATGCTTCGGCATTTTCGGCGATGATGCGTCGGCGGCCCGTACCGCGGCCGCGCTCGCGCGCGCGTATCCGGACTGGTGGATCGTGCCGACCTTGCTCGACAGCCCTGCACAAGTGCAGCTCAGTTCGCGCGGCTGACGCAAAAGCCGATGACCTCGGTCAGAGCGCTGGCATTGGCGTCGGCCGGGAAGATGGCGAGCGCGTCGCGCGCAATGGCACCGTAGTGCCTGGCGCGCTCGAGCGTGGCATCGATGGCGTTGTGCTTCTTCATCAGCCCGACCGCGTGCTCGAAGTCGCCGTCCTCGATTTTTCCGTCGCTCAGCGTGCGCTTCCAGAAGGCGCGCTCGCGGTCCCCGCCGCGGCGGAAGCACAAGATGACGGGCAGGGTGATCTTGCCCTCACGGAAATCATCGCCCACCGATTTGCCGAGCCTGGCGCTGTTGCCCGAATAATCCAGCGCGTCGTCGACCAGCTGGAAGGCGATGCCGAGGTTGCGGCCGTAAGACCTGAGCGCCGCCTGCTCCTCGGCCGGCCGCTTGGCAATGGCGCCGCCCACCTCGGCGGCCGCCGAGAACAGGGCGGCGGTCTTGGCGTCGATGATGGCGAGGTAGGCATCCTCCGTCGTGGCCGTATTCTTGGCGGCAGCCAGCTGCATCACCTCGCCTTCGGCGATGACGGCGGCGGCACCCGACAGGATCTTGAGCGCGCTGAGCGAGCCGACCTCCACCATCATGCGAAACGCCTGGCCCAGCAGGAAGTCCCCGACCAGCACGCTCGCCTGGTTGCCCCACACCCGCCGGGCCGACGCCTTGCCGCGCCGATAGTCGCTCTCGTCCACCACGTCGTCGTGCAGCAGCGTGGCCGTGTGCATGAATTCCACCGCCGCGGCAAGGCGGATGTGGCCGTCGCGCTGATATCCGCACAGTTTGGCGGCGGCGATCGTCAGCATCGGACGTAGTCGTTTACCGCCCGATTCAATGAGATGGTGCGCGAGCTTGGGGATCAGCTCCACGTCCGACACCGCCTTGTCGAGGATGATGCGGTTGACCGCCTGCATATCCTCCGCGACGATGTCGAGCAGCGGCTGCAGGCTCTCTGCGGGATCCCGCGCCTCTTCGAATGGGACGACGACGCCCAAGATGTGCTATCCTCAACTCGAGTTCGGCCGATCCCGGTATAGCCGGAATGGACAAGGGGCAGTCAAGCCCACTTTCCCGCGACAGAAAAGCGGCGGCCCGTCTTGCCCACGTCCAACTGCCCTCTAGGTCTTCGGGTAAATGCGCGAGATCCTGCGCAGCAATGATGCGGTGCTGATCAGCTTCGCCGAGGCCATGCTGCGGCAGGCCGGCATCGCCAGCTTTCTCGCCGATCAGCACATCAGCGTGGTGGAAGGCTCGATCGGCGCCTTTCCACGGCGGCTCCTGGTCGGCGGGGAGGATTGGATGACCGCGCGCCGGATCCTCAGCGAGGCCGGGCTCGGGGCCTCGCTCATCAATGACGAGGACGCGCGCGCGTGAAGGAGGCTGCTGGCGCCCATGCGGGGTCGACGGACGATGCCTTCCTGGGTGGGAGCTTGCGCATTCTGCAGCCCAAGGACGGCTATCGGGCCGGCATCGACGCGGTTCTGCTGGCGGCGGCTGCTCCGGTCAGGGTAAGCCGCAAGGAACGGGTGCTCGATGTGGGCGCCGGCGTCGGGGTCGTGGGCCTCGCGGTTGCGCGCCGGGCGCCGCGCGCCGACGTGACACTGGTGGAGCGCGAGTCGCTTCTCGCCGGCCTTGCGCGCGGCAATATCGAGCGCAACGGTCTGCAGGCGCGCGTGCGCTTGGTCCAGGCCGACGTGTCGCGCCGGCTCGACGAGCTGCCGGAGCTGCGATCCGATGCGGAGAGCTTCGATCATGTCCTCGCCAATCCCCCCTACAATCAGCAGGGCGCCGGCACCGTCTCCGTCGAGGCCCTGAAGGCCACAGCCAACGTCATGCCCGGCGGCAACCTCGCGCGTTGGGCACGCTTCATGGCCGCGATGGCGCGCCCAGGCGGATCGGCCACCATGATCCATCGTGCCGACGCCATAGGCGAGGTGCTGTCGGCCTTCGCGGGACGTTTCGGCGGCCTGATCGTCTTTCCCCTCTACCCACGAGAAGGAAAGTCGGCGATCCGTGTGCTGGTGCAGGGCGTCAAGGGCAGCAACGCGCCTGTGGAGCTGCGGCCGGGGTTGGTGCTGCACGATGCGGGAAACCGTTTCCGTCCCGAGGCCGAAGC
>VBAB01000260.1:494-7974 GCA_005888525.1 Alphaproteobacteria bacterium | reverse complement strand
CGAACAGGGATTGGATGTTGGGGAGCACCGACATCAGCGATCAGGCCGCTTCCTTGCGTACCGCTCGCGCGTCTGCGCCGCTCCCGGAAGCAAGCGTTTCCTGCTCCACCTCGTCGATCGTGGGACGCTCGTAGGCCGAGATCGTCTTGCGCCCGTGCTCCAATGCCACCTGCGGCATCGCCCCGTTCATGAATCCAAGCAGCGTCTGCTTGACGACGATATAAAGACGCATCTGTTTCTCGCGGACGATCTTGATCTTGGTGGCAATCGGGGAGATCACCGCATAGGAGAAGAATATGCCCGCGAATGTCCCCACCAGCGCGGCGCCGATGAGTGCGCCCAGAACCTCGGGTGCCTGGTCGAGGGCACCCATCGCCTTGATGACCCCGAGCACCGCGGCAACAATGCCGAGCGCCGGCAGGGCCTCGGATACGGTCACCATGGAGTGATATGATTTCAGCTTGTCGGATTTGACCGTCTGTATTTCCTCATCCATCAACGCCTCGATCTCGTGCGTGCGGGCATTGCCGATGATGATGAGGCGACAGTAGTCACAGATGAACGTCGTCAGCTCCGTGTTGGCGATCACGGTAGGAAAATTCTGAAAGATCGGCGACTGAGCTGGGTCGTCGAGATGCCCCTCGACCTCGTTGCGGGGTTTGCCGCGCAGCTCGCGCATCAGCGAATAGAGGACGCCGAGGACGTCGAGGTAGTGCCGGCTCTTGGGAGAGGTGTCCCGCAGCGCCTCGATCATGGCAACCCCGGAGTCCTTGATCGTCTTCATGGGGTTGGCGACCACGAACGTGCCCAGCGCCGAGCCGCAGATGATCACGTATTCCCAGGGCTGCCAGATGACGTCGACATGCCCGCCCATGGCCACGAAACCACCGAGCAGGGAGCCGAGCGTGATCACTAGACCGATGATGATGGTCAATTGAAGCTCCCAGTGTGCGGCCGTCCTTCTCTAAAGCGCTTCGGCCTTGCGCGAACCTGATTTGAGCGCGTCCAGAGGCGCCGCGGGCGCGGCGACGTCAGCTTCGAGCAAGGCGTCTGCGGCACTTTTCGTCTTTCACGCGCAAAGGACCGCCCGCTTTGCAGACGACTCTGTCGACCTATGGGACGATTGCCGGCAACTTGACGCGATCGCTCGGCATCACCGCGGCGAAACCGCAGGTGGCCCGGGAGGCGGCCTACTACCTGGCCAACATCGGCAACGTGAAATCGATCGATGATTTCCTGGCCAACAGGCGCCTTTTCTCGTTTGCTATGAAGGCGTTCGGCCTGCAGGACATGACCTACGCCAAGGCGTTCATGCGCAAGGTCCTGACCGAGGGAACCGACAAGACCGACAGCTTCGCCAACACCCTGTCCGACAAGCGCTACCAACAATTCGCCGAGACCTTCAACTTCGCGCGCTACGGGGCGACGACCACGATCTTCGACCGAACCCGTCAAGGGACAGTCGACGCCTACGTGCGCCAGACTCTCGAAGAAGATGCGGGCGCACGAAACGAGGGGGTGCGCCTTGCCCTTTATTTCAACCGCAAGGCCGGGGATATCAAGAGCGCCTACGGCATTCTCGCTGATCCGGCGCTCCTGAAGGTGGTCCAGACGGCACTGGCGATCCCCGCGGCTACGTCGGCGATGGATATCGATCGCCAGGCGCAGATGATCGCGGCTCGTCTCAATGTCGCCGATCTGAAAGACCCGAGCAAACTAGGCAAGTTCCTCGGTCGGTTCGCCAGCCTCTGGGACCTCGACAACCCGGCGACGATGCCTGCTTCATCGACGCTCAACCTCTTCACTCAGCCACTCGAGGCGGGCATCGGGGTGGATGTTCTTGCAACTCTGCAGAACCTGAAGCTCGGCGGCCACTAGTGTGACGATCGAGAAGTCCGCATCACCTCGCTGGGGTAGGTAGACGAATTTCGCAATCAGGACACTAGCCATGCAATCGAATTTCAGCGTCGCCCTTTCGGGGCAAATGTCTCTGCAAAAGCGGTTGGAGACGATTGCCAACAACGTGGCAAACGCCTCGACAGCGGGTTATCGCGCCGAGGAAGTGAAGTTCGAGACCTTGCTCTCGCATACGTCGAACACGCCGGTCGCCTTCGCATCCGCCGGCCAGAGCTACCTTTCGCGCGCCTCCGGCGAAATCGTGCGGACCGACAATCTGTTCGACGTAGCGGTCCAGGGCGATGCATGGCTGGGCATCCAGACCCCAGCCGGGCCCGTCTATACCCGTGACGGCCGCCTGAAGATGACCCCGACCGGCGAGTTGCAGACGCTCAACGGCTATTCGGTGCTGGACGCCGGCAATTCACCCATACTGCTCGATCCCAACGGCGGTGCACCACGCATTTCCCACGATGGCGCAATCACCCAGAACAACCGCGCGATCGGCGCCATCGGCCTCTTCAAGATCGATGATAAGGCGAGCCTGAAGCGCTTCGACAACTCCGGCGTCATCCCCGATCAGCCTCCGACCCCGGTCGTGGAATTCAGCAAGGTCGGCGTGCAGCAGGGCTTCATGGAGCGCGCCAACGTCAATCCGGTGTTGGAGATGAGCAAGCTCATCATGGTCTCGCGCGCCTTCGACGCGGTCTCGTCCTCCCTGAAAGACTCCGAGGCGTCCTTGCAAGAGGCAATCAGGACCCTCGGGGCGACCAGCTAGGACGGATTAGCGAGCGGCGGCCGTGCGCCGCTACGAGCAACCAACCTCGATGACCAAGAGCCCAGCCAGAGACGACGACAGCGCCCGGTCCGCGCCGACGCTCTCCTATGCGCTGGACGCGCTCGAACGGTCGATTGCCGACGCTCTTGCCGCGCGCTCGCTGGTGAAGATCGGCGGCGCCGTGACGGAGATCAGCTCGAGCTCCTGCCGCTTGTCCGGCCTGTCGCATTTCGTGCGGCTCGGGGAATGCGTCGAGCTGGCCGGCGTCGGCAAGACCTCGCTGTGCGAGGTCGTACGCATCGACGCGCAGGGTGTGACAGTGAAGCCATTTGACGGCACCCTGGACGCGGGGCTCGGAACGATGGCATGGGCGTGCGGGGGCGTCACCCTGAGCCCCGATCGCTCTTGGAAAGGCCGCACGCTCAACGCGCTCGGCAAGCCGATAGACGGATTGGGGCCGCTGCGACAAGGTGAGCGCGCTATTCCCACCGACCGCGAGCCACCGGCCCCGATGCGCCGGCAACGGGTGCGCAAGCCGATAAAGACGGGGATCCGCGTGGTCGACCTGTTCACCCCGCTTTGTGCGGGGCAACGGATCGGCATCTTTGCAGGGTCCGGCGTCGGCAAGTCCACGCTGCTCTCAATGCTGGCGCGCGCCGCCGGCTTCGACACGACCGTCTTGGCCCTCGTCGGCGAGCGCGGACGGGAGGTGCGCGAGTTCCTGGAGGATGCACTCGGCCGCGAGAAAGCCCGCACGATTGCCGTCGTGGCAACAGGCGATGAAAGTCCGATGATGCGTCGTCTTGCGCCGAAGGCGGCGATGTGCATTGCCGAGCATCTGCGCGACCACGGCGAGAACGTCCTGCTCATTGTCGACTCGGTGACGCGCTATGCCCATGCGGCACGCGACGTAGCCCTCTCCGCTGGCGAGCCTCCCGTGGCGCGCGGCTATCCCCCGAGCGTGTTCAGCGACCTGCCGAGACTGCTGGAGCGGGCGGGGGCCGGAGAAGAGGGGGCCGGCTCGATCACCGGCGTTTTCGCCGTGCTCGTCGACGGGGACGATCACAACGACCCCGTCGCCGACAGCATTCGCGGTACTCTGGACGGCCACATCGTGCTCGACCGCGCGATTGCCGAGCAGGGCCGATATCCGCCCGTGAACGTGCTGTCGTCGGTCTCCCGGCTGACGCGAGCCGTCCTGACCGCCGAGCAGCAGAAGCTGATGTTGAAGCTGCGCGAGATGATTGCCCAATTCGAGGATACCCGGGACCTTCGCCTCATGGGCGGCTATCACAGCGGCGCCGATCCCGGCTTGGACAAAGCCATCCAGTTCGTGCCGAGGATCTACGAGACCTTGAGGCAGGCTCCGGAGGATCCGCTCAGCGGCGACGCCTTTCAGGACATTGCGCGCGCGCTTTCCGCCGATTTACCCGAGCCTGCCGGCGCCAATCGACTGACGCGGGCATCGCCTGGCACCGCCTTGCGGCAGACGTGACGCTGCTCTCCTACTTCATGCCGCCGCGGACACTGTCCTTGGGCACGTAGTTCAATTCCTGGACCAATACGTCCTCGACCACGCGCACTCCCAGCCGCTTGTTGACGTTCTCGGCGATCTTCTTGCCGAATGCCGGCAGATCCTGTTTCTTGAATTGGCGAAAGTCGATCATCTCGCCCGAGAAGATGAGCTGGAAGGCTTCGTCGAGCACATACAGGTCTGGCTTTATAGGCATGTGCTTCATGAGCTTCGCGGAAGCCGTGAAGGCGAACTGCGCCACCACGTAGCCGCGAATGGCGCCATCGGCCACGACCGGCACGCTGATCATGCGCGTCCTGACGGGCGTGGAGTCGCTGGATGAGGAGCCATGGTCCTGCCGCTCGGTCGTCACGGCGGCGGGTCTCTGCCAGGCAGCGCCGAGGTAAGCCGAGCCCATTGTGGCGGCGCACACCCATACGCCGGTCAGGATCGGCTTAATCATAGTTTTTCAGCGCGCCGCGGACCGAGGGGGAATACGTGCCGTCCGACTCGGCGTCCCTGATGGCGTCGGCCATGATGGTGGAGACCTCGCGCACGGCTTCGAGGTGCAGCTTGAGCACGGCCTGGTTGGCGTCCAGCTTCGTGCGCAAGCCGGCGAGGCGGGCCAGCACCGCGTTGCTCGGTGTTGCTCCCTGGAAATGCCGGAGCGAGCGGCTGAGCTCGAGCAGCCCCTGGCTCTTGCGATTATTGAACTCGCGCAGGTCCGTTGCCGCGCGGCCTTTCAGGGCGGCCGTCTCCTGGTCCACGACGGCCTCCAGGCGCTCGATACACCTTTCGAACGCGCTCGATGCCGCCGCACCATCGCCGTCCGCGAAAGCGAGGTCCACCTCTGCGCGTCCCTGTCCCACCGGACGCAGGGCAACGCCGTTTCGGGCCACTTCGGGAAATGCGCCCGACATGAGGGTCAGCTCCGCTCGGCTACGGACGTGCTCTCACCTGCCAACATGTCGCTCGCTGGCGCAGAGCTTTGGATGTAGGGGAGAATGCTCATCAGCGATGTGGACGTGCGGGGTGGACCGCCGAGTGCGGCCGCGGGGAGGGAGCCGGCCAGAGCATCGCTGCGGCCGGCGGCGAGCCGCTTGGCGAGCCCGAGCTGGTTGCTGCTGGCGATCTGCGCGCCGAGCTTCTCAGCCAGCATCGACTTCCAAACCTCTCCAGCCGTCCCTTTGCCGAAAAAGGTCTGCGAATTCTTGGGCAGCATCGTCTGGATGAAGCTTTGCAGGACGAATGCCTCGAGCTGAGCAAACGCGTCCGGCTGCTTCCGGACGTGGCCGGCGACGGAGGCCCGAACCGGGCTTGGGGGCTGGCCCAGCGCATTGGCCGATGCAGCTGCTGGCGCGACGCGGGTTCCTTGGCTTGTCGACGCACTCGGGGTTGCAGCGGGGGCCGCAACCACGCTGCCATTATCCCCGCCCGCACGTCTGAGCCGGTCGGCCGCCGCCCGGTATTTGGATGGATCGGCAGCGAGAACGGCGCCGAGGACGATGTCGGAAGGAGGATTGATTGCCACGGTTACTATCCGGGATTTCGCTGGGAGCCCACTATGGTGGGGTAATCTTGCGGGAGGCTGGTGTTGCGGCACCCACCAGGCGGTCGATGACTTCGCGCAGCGCCCGCTTTTCATCCGCGCGCGCTGCTTGGCCGGCGACCGTCTCGGACAGCCTCTCGGCGCAAGCGACGCGCACGGCGTGCTCGCGGACGCGGGCGATCTGCAGCCGCTCCTCGCGCCCGACCTCGTCTGCCTCTCGTGCGATCGACATCAGGCGGCGCGCCGTGGCGTCCAGGAACAGTCCCTGAAGCGCATCGCTATCATTGAGCGCGGCGATCAACTCTCGTCGCTGCGCGTCCAGCTCCGCGCCCCGGCGCTGGAGGTCCAGGAGCTTCCAATGCTCGACACGGTGCAGCTGCACCTGCAGCGCCAGCACGCGACGTGTCCGCTGCTCACGCGTGCTCATGCTCACCCCGCCGCCAGCCAGCCCATGAAGCCCATCATGAAGAGCCGCAGCGACTCCCCGATCGTCAGGTATAGGATGACAAAGCCACCGGCGAGGACGAAGGGGGTGGCGATGAAATAGACCGGGATTTGCGGGACCAGCTTGTTGGCGAGACCGACCATGAGATTGACGATCAGCGCATAGACGATGAATGGGCTGCTGATCTGCAGGGCGATGGTGAATGCGCCGGACAGGGCGTCAACCACCTTGCCCAAGCTGAAATCTATGGCGAAGGGCTCCTTCATCGGCAGTGCAACGTAGGAGGCAAGCAGGGCGCGCAGGACCTCCCAGTGCTGATCGGTGAGAAACAGCAGCACCGTCGCCGTGAGCGTGATCAATGTGGCCAACGGCGGCAGGGGCTCGGCGTCCTCGACGGACGCGCCCGGCATGGCGCCGAAACCGATGAACATCGCCGCAGCCGTCGCCATGAACTCCAAGGCCAGGAAGAAGATGCGCCCCATGACTCCAATCAGCGCGCCGATCACGACCTCCGAGACGATGAGCGAAAGGATCATAACCGAGGGCATTTTGGCGAGGGTCGCGCGCAGCGACGGCTCGAGCATCGGCGCGAGAGCAAGCGTGACGGCGAGCGCGATGAACAAGCGCACCTGCGCCGGAACGCGCGCGCTGGAAAAGCCGGGCATCAGCATCAAGCAACCGCCGATCCGGCAAAAGAGCAGGAAAACCAACAGGACGGTCTCCGGTCCGATCGGACTCATGAGATGGTGCCCAGCGACTTGATCTGCACCCCGCGGGCAATCTCCACGTGGGACAGCACGGGCAGCGTCGCGAACAGCCGCTCCGTCACCATCCGCACATAGGGCCTGGCATCGGGCGCCGCCACGAGCGCGAACTGGTGACCCTGGTCCATGTGACCGCGGATGACCTTCGAGGCCTCCGTGCTGAACTGCTCGATCAGCCGCGGGTCGATGTCGAACTCGACGACGTCGCCTTTGGCATCCCGCTTCAGGGCCTGGTGGAATGCAAGGTCCCAGCGATTGCCGAGACGCAGCACCTTGAGCACGCCGCCTTCGCCCAGGTCGCCGCAGATCTGCTGGGCTAGGCGCATGCGGACATGCTCCACCAGCTGCTCGGCCCGGCGAACGTGCGGGGCGATCTCGGCGATGGCCTCGAGGACGAGGTGCAAATTGCGGATGGATATCCGCTCCGCCAGGAGCAGCTTGAGGACGGCCTGGATGCCGGAATAGGAGATCTGCGAGGGCGCGATCTCCTCGAGCAGGCGGCGATATTCCGGATCGAGCCGATCCAGCAGCATGC
>VBAB01000260.1:0-386 GCA_005888525.1 Alphaproteobacteria bacterium | reverse complement strand
TGCCTTCATGCCGAAGGCCGGCTCGCGTGCGTCGTCGCATGGCATGTCGGGCCGCGGGCCATCGCCCGTGATGACGAGCACATCGCCGATGCGAAGTTCCTCGCTTGCAACCATCGTTCCGTGAATCTTGATCTGATAGGCCTTCGGCGGAATAGACAGGTCGTCGCTGAGCCTGATCTCCGGCACCACGAAGCCGTATTGCTTGGCGAACTTGCGGCGCATCTTCGCCACGCGCTGCGCAAGCTCGCTGTGGGTCTGGATGAACGACGCCGAAATCTGCTTGCCCAGGCACAACTCGATCTCGACCGTCTTGAGCGACTCTCTGACCGAATTACGCGCCTCCTCCTCGGTTACGCGCGCCGCTTCCTGGACCTTTGCCTCCTCTG
>VBAB01000259.1 GCA_005888525.1 Alphaproteobacteria bacterium | reverse complement strand
ACGGCGTCGATTCGGAGATTCTACTGGCGGTTCCGTTCTTCCTCCTGGTCGGCGAGTTGATGACGTCGGCGGACGTCACCAATCGCATGATCCGGCTGGCGCAGACCTTGGTTGGACATATGCGCGGCGGCCTGGCACAGGTCGTCACCCTGTTCAGCATGTTCTTTGCCGGCGTTTCCGGCTCATCGACGGCGGACGTCGCGGTTCTCAGCCGCACCGTGGCGCCTGAGATGGGCAAGGAGGGTTATGACCGCGCCTTCACGGCGGCCCTGATCGCCTGCGCCTCCACCATGGCGAACCTCATTCCTCCGAGCATCATGGCCGTGGTCTACGGCGCGACCGGCAACGTCTCGATCGGCGGCCTGTTCCTGGCCGGCATAGTGCCGGGCGTCCTGATCGGCATCGGATTGATGATCTATTCGCATTTCTTCGGACCCGCCGGCATCCGCAAGCCCCGCGCCACTCTGTGCGAATTCGCCGACGCCGCGCGCGCCTCCGTGCTGCCATTGATGATTCCGCTGATCATCATGGGCGGCATCCTGACCGGATGGTTCACCCCCACGGAAGCCGGGATGGTGGCGGCGGTCTATATCCTGGTGGTGCTCGTGCCGTTGCTGGCGCGCGGCCACATTCGCCATCTGCCGCGCGACTTCGTCTATACGGGCCTGCTTTATTCCATTCCGCTCGCGCTGGTAGCCGCGGCGTCGGCATTCGGCTGGATGCTGGCCTATCTGCGCGGACCCGATATCGTCTCGGGCTGGATCGAGCTGTTCGCCGGCCATGACGGCCGCCTCATCATGCTCCTCCTGGTGCTGCTGTTCATCGTCATCGGCGACTTCATGGACGCGGTGCCGGCCATCATCATCTTCATGCCGATCGTCATCAAGCTCAACGAGCTCGGGAGCATCAATCCGCTGCACATGGGCGTGGTGCTCATCACGACGCTTGTCTTCGGACTGATCACGCCGCCTTACGGGCTGTCCCTCTTGGTGGCGTCGAAATTCGTCGGTGTTGCCTTCACCAGGGCAATGCTCGCCTCGCTGCCGATCTATGTGGTTTTCCTCGTAACCATCGCCTTCACCGTGCTGTTCCCCGACATCGTGCTCTATCTACCGAAGCTGCTGCTGCCCGAGTCCGTCGGTTGTTTCAAGAACCCGAGCGGCCCCGGCTACATCTGCCCCCCATGATCTCGGCCGCGCTTTGCAAAGCTTCATGCGCGCCGGCATCCGCTGAAGCGGCCGATCGTGCGCCGAGCGGGGGCGTTCGCTTCCCATCCCCGGATAAATAGGCTAAGCGCAGCGGCAGATGCCCGCTTCTGCCCTCATGAACGTGATGATCGCCGCCGCCCGCAAAGCCGGGCGCGGGCTGGCGCGCGACTTCGGCGAGATCGAGCAGCTGCAGGTGTCGGTGAAGGGGCCCGGCAATTTCGTCACCGCCGCCGACCATCGCTCGGAGGAGACCATCTACCGGGAGCTGTCGAAAGCCAGGCCCGGCTACGGCTTCCTGATGGAGGAGCGCGGCCTCGTCGAGGGTCGCGACAAGACGCATCGCTGGCTGGTGGACCCGCTGGACGGGACGACCAATTTCCTGCACGGCCTGCCGATCTTCTGCGTGGCAATAGCGCTCGAGCGCGAGGGCGAGATCGTGTGCGCCCTGGTCTACAACCCCATCCTCGACGAGCTCTACACGGCCGAGAAGGGCCAAGGCGCCTTCGTCAACAGCCGGCGCCTGCGCGTCGCCGCCCGCAAATCCCTTACCGACTGCGTGATTTCGACGGGCATCCCCCATCGCGGGCGCGGCGACCACCAGAAGTTCTTGAGCGAATGCAAGGCATTGATGGAGCAGGTGAGCGGCATCAGGCGCACGGGATCGGCGGCCATCGATCTGGCCTGGGTGGCAGCCGGCCGTTTCGACGGATATGTCGAGCACAATCTGCAGGCATGGGATATGGCCGCCGGGATTTTGCTGGTCCGCGAAGCTGGCGGTTTTGCAACAGATGTCGAGGGCGGGCAACGCATGTTCGACACCGGAAGCATTGTCGCCGGCAATCAGGTGGTGCACAGGGCGCTGCTGGAGGTTTTGGCCGGTGCCGGCCGCGAATCGGCCGCCGCGGAGCGCCCTGCAGAGGGCTGATAAAGCTGGAGGCCGCAGGCCCCCGAAAAAATACGCCGCAAAGCCCGGTTCACGGCATCAAGTTGCCGGTTTGTGATGAGAGCGTCTTTGGCTAATGTCGCCCCAATCGAGGCGGAGAACGACTCATGGCTAGAGCGAGATCGGCGGACCGGTCGCCACCGTCCCTGCACAAGAGCCTGTTCACGCCTGGACTGTACCTCTGGCGCATGTTCGTGTTCCTGGTGCTGGTCGGGCTGCTGATAGCCATCCTCCACCGCCAGCTCTGGGATGCGATGCTCAATAATCCTGGGCTCAATATCCTCATCTGCTTCGTGCTGCTGGCGGGCGTCCTCTACTCCTTTCAGCAAGTCTTGCGGCTTTATCCCGAGATCCGCTGGGTCAACGCCTTCCGCATCGCCGACCCGGGCCTCGCCATCTCGCACCGCCCGGTCCTGCTGTCACCGATGGCCACCATGCTGCGCGACCGCACCGGCTCGCTGTCGCTGTCGGCCACCTCCATGCGCTCGATCATGGATTCGATCGGCTCCAGGCTCGACGAGGCACGCGACACCGGCCGCTATCTGGTGGGTCTTCTGGTGTTCCTCGGCCTGCTCGGAACCTTCTGGGGTCTGCTCGATACCATCCAGTCGGTGGGCAAGACCATCAGCAGCCTCGATACCAGGGCAGCCGACAGTGTCGCCGTATTCGACGAGCTGAAGAACGGCCTGGCCGCGCCGCTGCGCGGCATGGGAACGGCCTTCTCGTCGTCCCTCCTGGGCCTCGGTGGATCGCTGGTACTGGGCTTCCTTGAGCTGCAGGCCAGCCATGCCCACGGCCGCTTCTATAACCAGCTCGAGGAATGGCTATCCGGCATCACCGAGCTTGCTCCGGGCGCTTCCCACACCGCCGATTATGCCAACCACCAGCTCTATTCCGCCATCACCGACATGAACCGTGCCATCACCGACCTCAACGAGCGGCTGGGCGGCGTACCGGCAGGAGGGGCAATGGGCGCGCCGCCGGCGGAAGAGGCCGTGAAGGACCTCGCCAAAGGCGTCGATCAGCTCGTGCGGCAGATGCGCGCCGAGCAGAAGGTCGTGCGCGAGTGGGTGGACGAGCAGGCCGCGCAGCAATCGGAGGTGGCATCCGTGCTCAAGGACCTCGCCGCCAAAGTCACGCGCAGGGGTTAGGCCATGGCCTACGGTCGCGCCCGCAGGTCCACCAGCTACGGCGAGTTCTGGCCGGGCTACGTCGACGTGCTGTCGACGCTGTTGCTCGTCGTCACGTTCCTGATGTCGGTCTTCATGGTGTCGCAGTTCTACGTGAGCCAGGAGGCGAGCGGCAAGGACACGGCGCTGCGCCGCCTCACACGGCAGATCGCCGAGATCACCAATCTGCTGAGCCTCGAGAAGGGCAAGGGCAAGTCGCTCGAGGACGAGCTCGCCGGCCTGCAGGCGTCGCTGGCGACCCTGAGAAGCGAAAACGAGCGGCTGACCGGCCTTGCCGGAGCCGGCAGCGACAAAGACGCGCGCATCTCGGCGCTCACCAAGGAACTGGCCGACAAGTCATCCATTTCGAACGAGGCGATGGCCAAGGTCGACCTGCTCAATCAGCAGCTCCTGGCGCTGCGGCGGCAGATCGCGGCTCTCAACGAGGCGCTGCAGGCCGCCGAATCCAAGGACAAGGAGAGCCAGGCGCGCATCTCCGATCTGGGCGCCCGCCTCAACGTCGTCCTCGCCCGCCAGGTGCAGGAGCTGCAGCGCTACCGCTCCGACTTCTTCGGCCGCCTGCGCGAGCTGCTGCGCGACCGCAAGGACATCCGTGTCGTCGGCGACCGCTTCGTGTTCCAGTCCGAGGTGCTGTTCCCCTCGGGGCAGGCGACCATGACGCTGGAAGGGCTCGCCGCCATCGATCAGCTGGCGGCAGCCATCGTCGAGCTCGAGCGCGCCATTCCCAAGGAGATCGACTGGGCACTGCAGGTCGACGGCCACACAGACTCCCGCGCCATCGCCACCCCGCAATTCCCGTCCAACTGGGAGCTGTCGAGCGCGCGGGCCACCTCGGTGGTGAAGTACCTGATCAGCCGCGGCGTGCCGGCCAAGCGGCTGGTGGCTGCCGGCTACGGCGAGTTCCAGCCCCTCGAGGAGGGCACCAGCGAGGAAGTGCTGCGCCGCAACCGCCGCATCGAGCTCAAGCTGACCAACCGGTGAGTGTCATTCCAGGCCTTGTGCCCGGGATCCATCTATCTGCTTACTTACAGCTTGTGGCCCGCTGGATCCCGGCGACGAGCGCCGGGATGACACCCGCAGCGCACGGGTCATCGCTAGGCCATGCGCAACAACCCCAATAGCCGGCTGGCGGCCTGCATCTCCAGCCAGCGGCGCTGGCCGTCGGCGTCCTCGCCCCATTGGCTGATCTGCCAGTCCTCGTCCACGTGCGCCGCCGCCCACGCGTCCTCGGCGCTGAGCCGGCCGCGGGCATGGGTCAGCGCCAGCACGGCGGAGCCCGTCAGCGTGGTCATGACGTGCAGCGCTGTCAGCGCAAAAGCATCGTGGCCCGCCAGCGCGCGCTCCACCGCGGCCGTGGCGGCTTCCGGCTGTGCTACCGGCATGATTCCATCGGCCACGACGAAGGACGCGCCCAACGCGTCGCGGCTCCAGACTAGGATCGGGTCCCACGTCTCGGCCTGCCGGCGCACCAGCGGCTCAGGTTGGGGGGCGCGATAGCACACGAGATCGCTGGCGGCATATTTGACGATATCGTCCCGTACCGCGGCCTCCCGGCCCCGCACACCGTCTATGGCCGAATTGGTAAGCTTGGTCAGCGGCATGGCGGCGGGATCGATGTACTCGCGCTGCGCCTCCCATTCCGCGGCGATGGCTTCCGCAAGCGCGCGCGTCGGCACCGCGAACATCGCCTTTGCGGGCGTCCGCATGGCCTTGCCGTCCAGCAAGATGCGGTAAGCCACGCGGGGTTCCCCTCCCCCTTGCGGGGAGGGGTCAGGGGTGGGGGGGGCCGCAGCCTCAACGGTCGCCGACTTGTAGAACCGCCTCGGCAGCACGGGCCGCGCCTCGCGGCCCAGAGCCTTGCGATCGTCCTTTCCGCCGACCGTCATGCCCGAGCGCCTCCCGCTCGGAGCCGCAGACCCGAGGGGGACGGCGCACACGTCCCGCTCCGGCCGTCGGCCAGCGTGCCGCTTCTGGTGGAGATGACGAGCTTCATGATCGCCTGCAGAATAGCACTCGACTTTGGCGCGGCGCGCACGATTTTCCGCATTTCGCCGGCTTCGCGGTTCGGCGATGGCGCGGAGCGTACCAAGGGCGGCGCAGATATTCCGCGCAAGCCCGATAGACGAGAATGCACCCCGTGCCGATCCGAGCGGCACGGAGATCGCAACGCACGGCAACGCGGTTGACTTGCGCACGAGTTGGTGCGCGTAATTGTCTCAGGCGGCGAGTAGCGGCTCGTCCAATGGTGGGGTTTACCGTGAATAATCATGCTCTTGCCGGGCGCTCAATCCTCGTGGTCGAGGACGAGCCCGTCATCGCTCTGCAACTGGAGACACAGCTCAACGCCGCCGGCGCGCGCGTCTATTCGGCCGGGCGGCTGAGGGACGCGCTCTACATGGCGGAGCATCCCGCCCTGTCGGCGGCGGTGTTGGATTTTCGCCTCGGCGGAGACGACAGCGCGGCGGTTTGCCGGCGGCTCGCCGACCTCGGCATTCCCTTCATGTTCTACACCGGCTTCAGCGACGCCGATACCTT
>VBAB01000258.1 GCA_005888525.1 Alphaproteobacteria bacterium | reverse complement strand
GCCGACCTCGACGGCACCGAGCAGGTTGCGCGCATGCATATCGCCGAGGCGCTGAGCTATCGCGGCGAGACCCTGCGCCAGCAGCGGGCGGCTTGAGCGCGCTCTCGCCGGCCGGCTACTGGGGCGCGCGCGTGCGTTGGGCCAGCCATATGCCGCCGATTACCAGCGCGAGCGCGACGGCGTGGTAGGCGGCGAACGGCTCGTTGATCAACCCGACGGCGAGCGCGGCGGCAAATACCGGAACGAGATTGATGAACACCCCGGCGCGTCCCGGTCCGATCAGGTCGACGCCGCGGAGATAGAAGATCTGGGAAAGGAATGACGGGAAGATCGCCACCCAGGCGGTGATCAGCAACCCGTTCACGGTCGGCACCTGGAAACCGCTGGTCAGCGCCTCGAATGCGACGAGCGGCAGCGATGTGAGGGTAGCGATGAGTGCCAGCAGCGTGAAAAAGGCAGTTCCCGGCATGTCCGGACGGTCGTGCAGCGCGACCGTGTAGAAGGCATAGAGCGCGCACGCCGCCAGCATCGCCAGGTCGCCCTTGTTGAACTCGACCTCGAGGATGGCGAGCGGCTCGCCCCTGGTGGCGACCACCACCACGCCGACAGCCGTGACGAGCACGCCGGCGAGCTGCACGAGGCTCGCGCGGGTGCCGTGGGCGATGAACGCGCCCGCCAGGACGAAGATCGGCAGCGAGCCTTGCAGGATGCCGATATTGATGGCCGTCGTGTAGTGAGCAGCCACGTAGTAGAGCGCATTGAATCCGGTGAAGCCGAGGGATGCCAGCACCACGATGCCGGGCAGCCTCGGCCGGATCTGTGGCCAGTGCTCGCGCACCTGTCCGCCGTAGATCGGCCACAGCACGGTCATCACCACCACCCAGCGCAGGAACGTCAGCATGAACGGCGAGATCTGGTCGACGGCGAGCCGGCCGGCGACCGTGTTGCCCGCCCAGAAGATCGCGGCAAGCGTCAACAAGAGGCTGGGCCACTCGTAGAGTCGTGCCGTCGAGCGTGTGAGGGCGCCGATCATTGTCGTCGGTTTCTCGGGGTAGTCATTGCTGCGGGGAGAGGCGGGTAGCACAGTTTGCGGCCAGCCGCATCTCCCCGCGCTGCGAGGCATGGCCGTGCTGCAACGCTGGCGCATTGCGGGGTGGCTGCGCTCTGCGGCCGCCCGCCTCATCCGCCCGCGATCTGCGGCAGGATGTGCACGTCGCTGTCGGGGCCGATCGGCTGGAACAGCGCGTCCTGATAGATCTGCCCGTCGATGGCGACGGCGGAGCCTTTCTCCAGGTGCGGCCCCAGCTCCGGAAACTTGTCGCTGAGCCGCGTGAACAGCTGGCGCACGGTGGCGGCCTCCACGTCGAGTTCGGTGATGCCGCCGGTGTACTGGCGCAGGTTGCCGATCAGGGACACATGAGCCATCGGATGGTCCTCGCAGGAATTGGCGCGCGATTGCTGGGTATGCCTTACCATAGCTCAGTGGTCTGGGCACGGGTCGGGCGGGAGCGAGCGAGCAATGGCGGCAAACGCACGCAGATACAGACTGGCCGTGTTCACCAAGAACAGGAAGAACCCGGCCTACGTCGGTGCACGGCTGGGGGCCGACCGGGTGGCGGCGCGCCACGGTTGCGTCGTCACGCACTACGTGCCGGACAAGCCCGACGACGTCGACGAGCAGCACGCGCTGCTCGAGGCTGCGTACGCCGAGCGCCCAGACGCCCTGCTGATTGCGCCGGCGCACGCCACCGCGCTCAACGGCACCTTGCGGCGCATGCAGGCGGACGGTATTCCCCTCCTCTGCTTCGTCAGCCGCCCCGAGGAGATCTCCAGCACGTGCTTCGTGGGGTCGGACGACCGGGCGCTGGCGCGTGGGATCGCCGACTATCTCTTCGACCGTCTCGACGGGGGCGGCGACGTCGTCACGCTGGAGGGCCATCCTATTGCCATCACGACGGCCCCGCGCGCGGCGGGCTTTCGTGATGCGGCGCGTGCGCGCAAGAGCATCAGGATCGTGGACTCGCGTCCGGGCTATTTCCTGCGCGACGGCGGACACGCGGGAATGACCGAGCTGCTGGCGGCCCAGCCGCGCATCGACGGCGTCCTCGCCGCCAACGACTTCATGGCGCTGGGTGCGCTCGATGCCATGCGCGAGACGGGGCGGAAGATACAGATCGTCGGCGTCAACGCCACGCCGGAAGGCGTGCAGGCCATCAAGGCCGGAGACATGCTGGCCTCGGCATCGTTCGATGCCATGAAGATGGCGTGCCTGGGTGTGGAGGCGGCCGTCCGCGTGTTGTCCGGCGAGAGGGTGCCGGCTGAGATCCTGCTCCCCGTTGAGGTGGTCGACCGCACCAACTGCGCCGCCTGGGACCTCCCCTACGAACAGCGCCCACTGCCGGAATGGTCCGCGTATGTGAGGGGGTAGGCTACTCCCTCTCCCCGTGAAGTACGGGGAGAGGGGACAGTTCACATCTTCGCCGTGCCCTTGGCGCGAGCCTCGTCGAGCGCTTTGAGCACCTTGGGCGGCGACATCGGCAGCTCGACGAAACGGATGCCGGTGGCGTTGGCCATGGCGTTGGCGACCGCCGCCATGGGCGGCACGATGGGGGTCTCGCCCACGCCACGCACCCCGTAGGGATGGCGCGGGTTCGGTACCTCCACGATCACCGTGTCGATCATCGGCAGGTCGGAGGCGACGGGCACGCGATAGTCGAGGAAGCCGGCGTTCTGCATCTTGCCGTCGGCGCCGTAGATGTACTCCTCGTTGAGCGCCCAGCCGATGCCCTGCGCCACGCCGCCCTGGTACTGGCCTTCGACGTAGCTCGGGTGGATGGCGCGGCCCGCGTCCTGGATCGCCGTGTAGCGCACCACCCACGCCCTGCCGGTCTCGGGGTCCACCTCCACGTCGCAGACGTGGGTGGCGAGGCTGGGTGCCGCGCCATGCGCGTTGATGCGCGCATAGCCGGCGATCGGCCCGCCGGTCTTGCCGGCGATCCCAGCGATCTCCTGCAGCGTCATCGGCGTGTGCTTGCCGGCGTTGGGTCCGGCGGGACGCACCGCGCCGTCCACGTACTCGACGGCGTCCTCGGGCAGCTCCCACAGCTTGGCGGCGCGCTTGCAGGCCTCTTTCATGACCTCGCGCGCGGCATCCACCGTCGCCATGCCGCTGGAGAACGTGGCGCGGCTGCCGCCGGTCAGGAAGTTGTAGCCGAGCTGGCCAGTGTCGCCGATCTGAACGCGGATCTTGTCGAGCGGCACCTTCAGCTCCTCGGCCGCCATCATGCAGAGCGAGGCACGCAGGCCGCCGATGTCGGGCGTTCCGGCGGTGAGCGACAGGGTGCCGTCCTCGTTGAGCGACAGCGACACCGAGGTCTCGCCGCCGATGTTGAACCAGAAGCCGGAGGCGACGCCGCGACCCTGGTTCTTCTCGAGCGGGGTGCGCCAGTGCGCGTGGCTCTTGGCGGCTTCCAGCGTCTCGACCATGCCGATCGGGCCGAACTTGGGCCCGTACGCGGCCTTGGTGCCCTCCTTGGCCGCGTTCTTGAGACGCAGCTCGATCGGGTCCATGCCGATCTTGCCGGCAATCTCGTCGATGACGCTCTCGACCGCGAACTCGGAGATTGGTCCGCCCGGGGCGCGATAGGCCGCCACCTTCGGCCGGTTCGTCACCACGTCGTAACCGACGACCTTGACGTTGGCGAGGTCATAGGGAGCGTAGGCGCACATGCAGCCCGGCTGCACCGGCGAGCCCGCGAACGCACCCGCCTGGTATTTCAGCTCGGCTTCGGCGGCGACGATGCGCCCGTCCTT
>VBAB01000257.1 GCA_005888525.1 Alphaproteobacteria bacterium | reverse complement strand
GCAGCGATCTTTGCAGGAACTGCGCCGTCTCACGGTCGTCTTCGATCACGAGTACACGCATGGGACGGGCCGCCGGTTGCTTTCGGGAGAGCGGGGGAAGCACGGAGGTACGCACTGGAGTTATCCCAGAAATGGTGCGGCGAGGCGACCCGCTCAATTGACGAACAGGCCGCCTCGCCGTGACTTGATCCTGCCGACACCCTCACGAGAGGGGCGTCAGCTCTTCTTCAGCTGGACGGCAACGAAGCGCGTCTGCTCGCCGGACTTGACGCGAACCAGCACGGCCTTGCGCCCGAGCTTGGTGGCTTCCTTGATGCCGTTGGCGAGGTCGTCCGGATTCTTCACGGACAGGCCGCCGACCTCCAAGATCACGTCGCCCGACTTGATGCCCTTCTGGGCGGCGTCGGAGGCGTTGTCGACCTCGGTGACCACCACGCCGTCCTTGTTGGCGCCGGTGCCGGGAGCAACCGTCAGCCCGAGCTGATCCAACTCGGTGCCCTTTGTCTGGGCCGGATCATCGGACTTGCCGCTTTCGACCTTCGCCAGCTCCTTGCCCGATGGGAACTTGCCGAGCTTGACGGCGATGGTCTGCTCCTTCTGGCCGCGCAGGATCCGCACGTCGACCTTGGCGCTGGGCGAGAAGCCGGCGATCTGCCGGGCAAGGTCGCGGCTGTCGGCAACCGCGCTGCCGTTGACGGACAGGATGGCGTCGCCGTTCTTGAGGCCGGCCTCGGCCGCAGGTCCCGGCGTGGTGACCTCGGTGACGAGCGCGCCCTTGGGCTCGGTCAGCCCCAGGCTCGCCGCGGTGTCCTCGTCGATATTCTGGATCTTGACGCCGAGCCAGCCACGGTTGACGGAGCCCGAGCTCTTAAGCTGCGTGACCACGTCTCCAGCCGTCTTGGCGGGGATGGCGAAGGCGATGCCGACGTTGCCGCCGGATGGGCTGTAGATAGCGGTGTTGACGCCCACCACGTCGCCGTCGAGGTTGAAGGTGGGGCCGCCGGAGTTGCCGCGGTTCACGGCCGCGTCGATCTGCATGTAGTCGTAGGGGCCCGAGCCGATGTCGCGGCCCTGCGCCGAGACGATGCCGGCCGTCACCGTGCCGCCGAGACCGAACGGGTTGCCGACGGCGATCACCCAATCGCCAACGCGCGGGGTCTTGTCGGCGAACTTCACGAACGGGAAGGTCTGCGACGCCTTGATCTTCAGAAGCGCGATGTCGGTGCGCTGGTCGGTGCCGATCAACTCCGCGTCGAACTTGTTGTCCTTGTCGAAGCTGACTTGGATCTTGCTGCCGCCATCGATGACGTGGTTGTTGGTGACGACGAACCCGTCAGCGGAGACGACGAAACCGGAGCCCTGCGCCTGCGTGGGCCGCGGGTTGCCGGGGCCGGGCAGGTCGCGCCACTCCTTGGGCAGGTTCTTGAAGAACTCGCTCAGCGGATGGTCGTCGGGCAGGCCCGGGAACAGATCCCGCGGCGAGGAGCCCTTCGGGCTGCCGCCCTTGGGGGCCTGCGCGATCTTCGGCTGGCTGCCTCCATTCGTAACATGAATGCTCACGACCGCCGGCTTGACGCGCTCGACGATGTCGGCAAAGGAAAGTGGCGCGCGACCGGGCATCTGGATGGCGGCTTCGGGTTTCAATTGCGCGTGGACAGCTGATTGCGGAATCCCGAGACCGACCACACCGGCCAACGCCAAGGCGGCCAGCGCCGATGCGTACGCCAGACGCCGCGTCTTTGTGCGCGACGCACTTTGGTGGGGGAGTGAGCGATCCATGCGATTGTCCTCGCGAATGAGTGTACCTATGCGCTCTGGATATAGGTGAGGTGGCCTTACGGTGGCCTTTCGGTCGCATTAAAAGTTGGTAATATTCGGTCATGCAGCACAGTCCGAGATTGCCTGGGTTGTGGATGGCGAAAGCGCTGGCGGACCGGGGGCACGCATGCGCGGTGCTCGTGACCGTGATTGTGATCGCGACAGCGGTCGTCGGTCGGGCGACCGCATGGCAGCCGGCACCCAGACAAGAGAGCGGCCCTGTGGCGATCCCGGTGGCCGTGTTCGGCAGCGACGACCGCACCCCGACGCCGGCCAAATACAAGGATGTGCATGAGAAGATCGGGCTCTTCTTCAATCTGCGGCGCCGCACGGTGTGCACGGCGTTCTGCGTCGCCCCCGACGTGATCGCCACCGCGGGCCACTGCCTGCTCGGCACCGTCGGGGAGCGGCCGGCCCGATTCGGCGATTTCTCGTTTGCGCGCAACTTCGACGCCGTGCGCGACCAAGTGCGAATCGCCGGCCATGCCAACGGCACGGCAATGCAGCACGTGATGGTGGGGTCGATGACCCTCTCCACGCGCCCGCCGATCGACGCCTCGCGCGACTGGGCGCTGGTGCGGCTGGCGCGGCCGGCGTGCTCCAAGGGCGTGCTGCCGCTACGCGTGCTGCCGATCGAGCAGATCCTCAGCGAGGCCACCGACCAGCACGTGTTCCAGATCGCCTATCACCGCGACTACATACCGTGGAAGCCCGCCTATTCGCGCCCCTGCGGGGTGGCCAAGAGCTTCGGGCCGGTAGACTGGAAGCAGATCGTGCGCGACTTCGCCGACCCGGAGGCGCTGCTGCTGCACACCTGCGACACGGGCGGGGCCTCGTCGGGCTCGCCCATCCTGCTCGATACGCCTGACGGCCCCGCGGTGATCGGCATCAACGTCGGCACCTATCAGCAGTCGAAGGTGCTGATGCAGGACGGGGAGGTGAAGAAGCGGCTCAAGGCCGACACCATCGCCAATACCGGCGTGGCGAGCGCTGCGTTCGCGGGCAAGCTGGATGCGTTCCGGCAGGCGGTGATTCTCGCTTCCGTGGCCGAGATGCGCGAGCTGCAGGGACTGCTCGCCCAGCGCCAGCTCTATTCGGGCCCGGTGGACGGCACCTACGGAGCCGACCTCAAGACGGCGATCGAGACCTACGAGAAGGCCGAGGGATTGCCGGTGATGGGGTTGGCGACGATGGCGCTGCTGCAGCGGCTGGGCGGCGGCGTGGCAGCGGAGCGCGCGAAGCCGGTGCGGCGGGGGAAGACGTAAGTTTCAGCCTTGGGAGCGCTTCAGCAGCTCGTCCAGGCGCTCCTGCTCCGCCGCAGAGAGCGGGGTGTGCTCAGGGACGGCGCCTGTCGGCGAGAGGCGCCGGCGGGTGTGGCGGAGGAGAGCGGTAGCGGCGCCGGCGAGGAGGAGGAGGGGTGTCAGCCACAGAAGCAGCGTGTGCCAACGCAAGCGCGGGCGCAGGAGGACGAACTCGCCGTAGCGGGCTTCGACGAAGGTGAGCACCGCGGCGTCGCTGTCGCCGGCGGCGAGGCGCTCGCGCACGAGGACGCGCAGGTCGCGGGCGAGCTCGGCGTTGCTGTCGTCGATCGACTGGTTCTGGCAGACGAGGCAGCGCAACTCCTGGGAGAGGTGGCGGGCGCGCGCCTCAAGCGCGGGGTCTTTCAACATCTCGCCGGGCTCGACGGCGTGGGCGGGCGCCCATGCGACCGCCAGGTAGAGAACGGCGAGGGCGGCCAGAGCAAGAGCTGCTCCTCCCCATCGAGGATTCGCCCGCGACAGCCGCAGGGACCCCTTCTCCCCTTGGGGAGAAGGTGCCCGAAGGGCGGATGAGGGGGCCTTCACCGCGGCGAAGGAAAGTTCCCCCTCACCAGTTCGGCCAAATGACTTACGGCCGCGCCATCGAGCGAGCGCTCGGGGTCGGGGTCGAGGCCCGCGACCGTAAATCATGGCCTCACGTCCTCTCCCCGAGGGGCGAGGAGCAGTTCGTGGCTGGCGTCGAGAGTCCATCGCGGCCGTCACTCCGCGGGTGAGGGGGTGGCGCTTGGCCCGCGGCGCGCGCGGCGGGGGGCGCCGATGCGGAGGCGGCGGTCGGACAGGGAGAGGGCGCCGCCGAGCGCCATGATAATC
>VBAB01000256.1 GCA_005888525.1 Alphaproteobacteria bacterium | reverse complement strand
CACATCGGAGCTTTCGCCGCCCTGTGGCAAATGCTGTGGGCGCCGTAGACGCCCACAGCAGGATAGTGATTTAGCGCTGCATGTAGACGTTACTTCTTCGCGTTGGGTGATCCTTGGGGCCCAAAAGCGCCGCTATTGAAGATGTCCGACGCTTTTGCGTTCGCCTCTGAGTCGAGCTTCTTGAAGAAGTTATCAGCCGTAAACCGCTCGTCACCGGCCGAGCAGGCATCAAACCCGCGCAGAGCTGTGCGGCTGAGATCCGCTATCTGCTCTGCGGACATTTTTGCAAATCTCTCGCGGTCGAGGTTCTGCCAGAAATCCTTGTAGTCCTTTGCACAGTTGGCAGCCATCGCCGGGGCACTGAGCGCGCCGACGGCTATGATGGCAAGAACAAAACGCTTCATGTGGCATCTCCTTTTGTTGAAGAGCGGTGATGGAGGTCCATCACAAGCAGGTACGACACAACTTCCGAAATAGTTTCGCTGCTAACCTAAAGTGTCGCTACTTAATCAGCATCGACTCAAGAGGGCTCAAAATGCATCAAGAGTTTTCACTATTTGGCCGGAAAAAGACCCGCGTCAGGCTGACTGGGCCTGAAGTAGATTACGTGTACTACACGGTCCCCACTCCGGGTTTCCCCTGATGCCGGATTTGCGCAGAACGATTGATGCACGCGCGAAGCAGGCCGCCCGGTCTACTCAGCTCATCTGCCCTACAGCGCCAAGAGCGTTCGGGCGATGCTCGCCAGCGGTTGCCAGACGCAACAACGCGAGCGGTGAAGCGGGTAAAGCCGAACGGTCGGTGAGGTGGCTCGGGGCGAATCCCTTGCCGTTCTCGTGTCCCGCCCTCACGGCGGCCAGTTCCGCCTCGGCTATGAGGATTTGGTCTCAAGGTATCAACTGCTGTCTGACGGCCTCCGCCGCCGCGTGAGTGCGGTTGCGGACACCGAGCTTGGCCTGCACTTTCTTCAGGTGACTGCGGACCGTCTCCTCGCCGATACCAAGCAGTTTGGCGATCTCGTAAGTCCCCCGCCCCAACGACACCAGCCGCAAGACGGCGAGCTCCCGCGGAGTTACGGGAGGCCGGTCTCCAATCCGTCTTGGATCCTCGCCTATCACCTGTTCGAGCCGTAGGGCCGCAAATCCGGCGGCCGCAATCAGAAGAAACCGCAGTGGCTGCGTCAGCACTTTATTGAGAACCTGGCGCGACCAGTACGCCACCAGCCAACGTTGGCCGACGCTACAGGTCAGCGCATCGCGGATGGAGTATTTGAGCGCCAGCTCGTAAGGCCATCGGTCGATGCCGATCGGCTCCAGCATTTGCATCGTCTCCGTCCACGTGTAGGCCACGAGGCTGGACCTCGCCATCATTATCCCAGGATCGTATCCGTGCGCTGCCAAGGCGGCATATTCGTTCCACCACTCGACGGGAGTCGACGAGTGGAGAAAGACATCTCTTCCGAGCTGAACCGAGCGCCAGTTCGAGGTTCGCAAGGGTATTCGCCCGGCCCCGAGAACCCTTATGGGGAGGAGCCGTGTTGCGAATTCATCGAGGACATCGAGTATTTCGTTCGGCGTCTTTGCTCTGGCTACGTCGTCGGTGAACCTTTTCAGAAGTGGAGTATGCGGGCTGTTCATGGTCGCAGCTGTTGCTCGGGAGGCCATCGGCTCGCTCCAGGACCAGAAGGGTGAAGCCAAGCGTGTAACATTCTTCATGGGCGCGATATCGGGAAAGACGCGCATTGTTCTCCGAACGGCTTGGAAGGTGCAGATGACCGTCGGGATGAGCGGGCTCGGTCGCCGCTCCGGCGCGCTGCCGAGTCGGGGCGATGCTGGCGATAGAGGCCAAATGCCGACGGCCTGGCACCTGCACGGCAGGTATGAGCTGGGAGTACGGCCATCCGCTTGTGGCAACGCCGGTGACCTGCCACCTGCGCGGCAGGTGTCAGTGGAGGGAAGATAAGGAAAGGAGCGGGGCGTCTTGCCGACGGACCGTTCATTTGTATGGCGCCTAGGCTTTCCGGCCCTGACGCCCCATCGTCGCGCTGGAAGCTGCTTGACCGATCCGATCACCATAGCTCCGGTGCACGGGGTCGAACCGGGCACCTTGCACGACTGCCTCCGGCGGATCGATCGCAACGCGTTTGCGACCAGCTCCTTCGTGAACCGGAGTGACGCAAGTATCGCATACGCTGCGCAAGGCGGGGATTATCCCGACCTTGGTTAAGCCGTGCGACAGGCCGCCTTGCCAATCCCCGTCCCCTCGGGCTGATCCATATTGCCGGCATGCACACAAGCAACCACGGCTTGCCACGCGCGTACGTGTCCATTTCGGCTCTCAGACTCCTCGCCTGCCTCCATCACCGCGGCGGCTCGATGCGCATTCACGCGCTCCTTCGCTGTTCAGGCCTCGAGACGGACGCCCTGTGCGATGTGTTGAACGAATTGCAGGAGCGAGACTGGATCAGCTTGCGCCGACGCGCTCGGCCTGGCGACTTGCCCGAGCACCCGCGCGAGGTCGACCGCGTCACCATGACTCATGAGGGCCGGCTGTTCGCGCCGCGGTTTTGGACACCGAACCGCAGCAAACGTCTCGTCACTGACGCGCGGTCGGCCCCTGGTCCTTCGACAGGTTGACGATCTGCACGCGCCGGTTCTCGGCGGCGAGCTCGTCTTTCGCGTTCTTCAGGTGCTTGAACCCCATGCCCGTGGCCACCAGCTTCTTGCCGTCGATGCCGAAGTTGGCGATCAGATACTGGCGCACGGCCTCTGCCCGCTTCTGCGACAGGGCCAGATTGTATTCGGCACTGCCCTTGGCATCTGTGTGCCCGGCGATGAGAAATGAATCGCCGGCGAGCCGGGCATCGCTCAGCGCGCGACCCAGCGGTGTCAGGGCTGCAGCGGCCCGCGGCGTGATTTCGGCCGACTTGTAGTCGAAGAAGATCTCCAGATCGATGCTCGGCGCCTGGTTGCGCTCCGCGCGCCTGACCGCCTCATCGGGTGCGGTGGTCGGGGCCCCCGTTATCGCCGGGGAAGCGACCTGGCCGGGCGGCTCGACCGCCGCGCTCGCGGGAGGGGCCGGCTGCGGTGATGGCCGCGCGGATGGCGCCGCCGGCGTGGGGTTTGGGGCAGGCGCGCTCGCGGCGGCCGGTGCCGGTGCGGCGGCAGGCGTGGGTGCTCCCGGGGCAGGGGTGCGCGGTACGCCCTTCAGCTTGTCGATCAAGTCCTCTACGGCCTTGCGCTCCGCGCCGGATTGGACCTTGCCCAGCGTCTCCTTCAGCGCGTTGGGCTCGGC
Source organism: Alphaproteobacteria bacterium (assembly GCA_005888525.1). Classification (GTDB taxonomy): domain Bacteria; phylum Pseudomonadota; class Alphaproteobacteria; order Rhizobiales; family Hyphomicrobiaceae; genus AWTP1-13. The sequence continues at coordinate 1,180 of VBAB01000256.1, read as the reverse complement.
GCTCGACGCCGGCGTGCTCGAGGCCAATCCGCACAGGAGCAGAACGATGCACACTTGCGACAGCGTCTCTACGCCACCCGCCGTCCTCGAACGCTCACCCAGTCTCATTCGCTTGCCGGTCCGCTCACGCCCCGCAGCGCTTCAGGTCTGCCGGGGCACGCTTCCACATATAAGTCTCGCTCAGCCACTTCGTGCCCATGTCCGTTAACAAAGCCTCAGTGGTCCGCGGCGGCAGCGGCTCCATCGCCCGGTCTCGCCCGCCGGCGCGCTCTGCCCACGATCTTGCCGTCCTCGATGCGCACGAGCCGGTCGGCATAAGACAGCGTGCGGTGATCGTGCGTGACGACCAGGATGCCTCGCCCCTTGTCCTTGGCCACCTCCGACAGCAGCGCCATCACGGCCTTGCCGTTCTCGCTGTCGAGGGCGGCCGTCGGCTCGTCGGCCAGGATCACCGAAGGCGAGCCGGCGAGCGAGCGGGCGATGGCCACGCGCTGCTTCTCGCCGCCGCTGAGCTTGCTCGGATAAGCATGAGCGCGATGAGCGAGCTTCACTTGCTTGAGCGCGTTCTCAGCGATACCCGGCGCCTCGGACAGGGGAGTGCCGCGCAGCTCGAGGGCCAACATCACGTTCTCGGCCGCCGTGAGTGTGGGAACCAGGTTATAGGACTGGAAGACGAACCCTACGTGCCTGCGGCGTAGGTCGGCCATCCCCTCGGACGTGAGCCCGGTGGCCATATTCTTGCCGATGCGCAGCGTCCCCTCGCTCGGCGTGAGGATGCAGCCGAGGATCGACAGCAGCGTGGTCTTGCCGCTGCCGGAGGGACCCATCAGCAGCGTCAGCTCGCCCGGCATCAGCTCCAGGCTCACGCCTTTCAAGGCCCTCACCTCGGCCGCTCCGCTGCCGAGCACCTTGACGATGTTGCTGGCTTCCAGGATGGGTTCCATTGACCTGCAGTCTCCCCTACCGGCTGAACACCACCGCCGGATCGATGCGTATCACTTTGAAGATGGCGCTGACCGCTGCCAGCACGCACATGGCGATCGTCAGCACCAACAGGCCCCAGACCAGATTGAACGTCATGACGATCGGCAGGATGTCGCGCAGGAAATAGATCACCACTTGCGCCAGCACCATGCCCAGGCAATAGCCCATGATGGCGCTCAGCACCGCCTGCCACAAG
>VBAB01000162.1 GCA_005888525.1 Alphaproteobacteria bacterium | reverse complement strand
CACCCATCTCGGAAACCGGGGTTTCGCTGGCGTTAAGCCAATGTTAACCTTCATAAATCATTGGTGATCGGCATCACACCTGGGGCACAGTGTATGAGTCGCATCATCCTAGGAAGGTTCTCCATGCGCGTTTGTAGCGCCCTGATGGCGTTGGCGACGGCGTGTTTGCTTGCGTCTTGCGCGGGCAACGTCGAGCTCGCCGCCCACCTGCGTCCGCTGCCCACCGACACCATGATGCTGCTGGGCAAGAAGGGCATGGACGTGCAGGCGCCGATCTTCGTGCGCATCTTCAAGGAAGAGTCGGAGCTGGAGCTCTGGAAGCAGCGCGACGACGGCCACTTCTACCACTTCAAGACCTATCCCATCTGCAATTGGTCCGGCGATCTCGGGCCCAAGGTGAGGTACGGCGACAGACAGGCGCCGGAGGGCTTCTACACGATCACGCGCGAGCAGATGAACCCGGACTCCAAGTACCATCTGGCGCTGAACCTCGGCTATCCCAACGCATTCGATCGGGCGTGGAAACGCAACGGCGACTTCCTGATGATCCATGGCAGCTGCAAATCGGCCGGCTGCTACGCCATGACGGATGCGCTGATCGAGGAGATCTACGCAATCGCGCGCGAGTCCTTCATCGGCGGCAGCGACAGCTTCCAAGTGCACGCCTATCCCTTCCGCATGACCGACCAGAACATGGCGCGCTTTGCGAGCCACGAGGCGTACCCGTTCTGGCAGACCATGAAGGAGGGCTACGATTACTTCGAGCTGACGCGAAAGCTGCCCACCGTGGCCGTGTGCAACCGGCGCTACGTGGTGAACGTCGCGCTCAGAAACGGCGACCCGTCGCGGCTCGATCCGGAAGGCACCTGCCCCGCTTTCGTCAAGCCCAAGCCCGACCCGTTCAGGCCGAAGCCCGGTGAGCAGTTCGCCGAGCAGCGCATCGTCGTGCCCGGCCAGAAGATGCGCAGCCTGGCGAGCGTCGAGGACGGTGCGACGCGCTCCGGGCTGACGTCGACGGGCTCGCTCGGCGGCCTGCTGCCCAACATGAGCTTCGCGCCGGGCAAGTGAGCGATCGCCCGCCGCAGCGCCCCGTGCGGCGACTGAGGGCTTTGGCCCATCGCCGGCTATGGCTCGGCATTGCGGTGTTTGCCGCTGCCGTCGCCGCCGTTCTCTTCCTCCGCGATGCGCTGATCGACTGGGACCGCATCGAGATCGAGGCCGAGCGCTCGCGCCGCCTGGCCCAGGCGGCCTTGCGGCTGCCGTTGGCCGGCACCCCCGATCTTGCGAACCTCCCCGGCCGGCTGGCCGAGCAGGGCGTCGCACTGGGCGCGCCGGTCTTCATCCGCATCTTCAAACGCGAGTTCGAGCTCGAGCTCTGGATGAAGAAGGACGGTCGCTTCCACCGCTTCGCCGTCTATCCCATCTGCCGCTGGTCCGGCTGGCTCGGGCCCAAGCTCGTAGAGGGCGACAGCCAGGCGCCGGAGGGCTTCTATACGGTCGATGCCAAGGCGCTCAACCCGGCGAGCCGCTGGCATCGCTCCTTCAACCTGGGATATCCCAACGCCTTCGACCGTGCGCACGCGCGTACCGGCTCGTTCGTCATGGTGCACGGCGGATGCGCGTCTATTGGCTGCTTTGCCATGACGGACGCCGTCGTGGACGAGATCTGGCGTCTGGTGACGGCAGCGCTGAACGGCGGTCAGAAACACTTCCAGGTGCAGGTCTACCCCTTCCGCATGACGCAGGAGAACCTCGAGCGGCGCCAGAACGCCCCTTGGGCGCCGTTCTGGGGCGACCTCAAGCGCGGATACGACGTCTTCGAGGCGACCGGGCTGCCGCCGCGCATCGGGCTATGCGCTGGGCGCTATACTGTTGCGCCGGCGGCGGGCGGCAGCGACGGCGGCCATGAAATTGACAACAGTTGCATAAACCTAACCGGCAGCAAGGGCTGAGCCCGAGCCGGCGATACCTGTAATATCGCCAAGACCTGCGGGTGCAAGACCCGCTCCGCCGAACGGGCGCGCCACGGGGGGCCTGCCTTAATCTTCAACAGCGACAAGGCAGTGCAAACAATATGTGCGTGCGTCCTCTGCATCATTGGCTGATCGTTCCTTGTGTCGGCGTGGCGATCTTGGGTTGGCTTGCCGCCACGCCTCTCCTTGCCGCCGTCACGGGTGGCAGTCCAGGCAACCAGAACTTGGCGGAGCCTGCAGCAACTTCCACCGAGCCCGTCATCCAACCGCCGCCGCCTGCCGCCCCTTTCTCGGCCGCCGACCGCGAGCGCCGGCTCATCGAGAAAGGCATGACGGCGGGCAGCCCGGTGATGATCCGCATCTTCAAGCAGGAGTCCGAGCTCGAGCTGTGGATCGTGAGCGAGGGGCGGTTCGAGCTGTTTGCCACCTATGCGATCTGCTTCTGGTCGGGCAAGCTCGGCCCCAAGCTGCGCGAGGGTGACAGGCAGGCGCCCGAGGGCCTCTACTCGGTCGGCCTCGAGCAGCTCTACGAGAAGGGCCGCCGGCCGCGCTCGTTCGACATCGGTTTTCCCAACGCCTTCGATCGGGCCTTCGCCCGCACCGGCTCCTACATCTTGGTGCACGGGGGCTGCTCGTCGATCGGCTGCTTTGCGATGACCAATCCCGTCATGGACGAGATCTATGCGCTGAGCGAGCGGGCCCTGCGCGAGGGCCAGGACCGCATCGACGTGCACGTGTTCCCCTTCCGCATGACCGAAACCAACTTGGCGGCGCATGCGGACAGCCCATGGCATGCGTTCTGGATGAACCTGAAGGAGGCCTACGACGCCTTCGAGCGCACCCGCGTGCCCCCGCGCGTGGGCATTTGCGACAGGAGATACATCGTCGACGAGAGCGGCCTGGCCAGCGAGGCCGTCGCGCCACCGGACAACGGTGCGCCGACCGCCTTCGGCATCTGCGAGGATGCCATTGCCGGCATCGTCCGGCTCCCCGGCGCCGCAGCCGAGGGTGCCTATGCAGCCGCCGCCCGCAGCCTCAGGGTGGTCCACAGATCGAGAGGCCACCGCTTCGCCGGGCGCAACGTGCGCGCCAACTACGCGGCGGCGCGGCGCACGCGCATGGCCGCGCACGCCAAGCGCGTGCGCACGAGCGGTGTCCGCGAGCAGTAGCGCCCCGCAGCGATGTAGCGCCCCGGCGCGCCGTTGGCTAACCTCGGCGGCGACCATCAACGCACGTCCGGGAGAAGCGCCGTGGCCAGCCCTCGCACCGTCTACAAGGGAGAGCACGAGCTTTTCCGCAGAAGCGTCAGCGCCTTCATCGATCGCGAGGTCGCCCCCCACTACGAGCGCTGGGAGAAGGAGGGGCAGGTGAGCCGCGAGGTGTGGCGCAAGGCCGGCGAGGCGGGCCTGCTCCTCACCGACGTGCCGGAAGAGTACGGCGGGGCCGGCGCCGACTTCCTCTACAGCGCCGTGATGATCGAGGAGATGGCCAAGCGCGTGTTCGCGGCCCCCGGCTTCCGCCTGCACTCCGACATCGTCGCGCCCTACATCCTCAACTACGGCAGCGAGGAGCAGAAGCGCGCCTGGCTGCCCCGCATGGCGAAGGGCGAAGTGATCACGGCGATTGCCATGACCGAGCCCGGCACGGGCAGCGACCTGCAGGCGATCCGCACCACGGCGCTGCGCCAAGGCAACGAGCTGGTCGTCAACGGCCAGAAGACGTTCATCACCAATGGGGGCATGGCTGATCTGGTGATCGTTGCGGCCAAGACCGACACGTCCGCCGGCGCCAAGGGCATGACGCTGGTGCTGGTCGAGACCGACCGTCCCGGCTTCAGGCGCGGGCGCAACCTCAAGAAGATCGGCCAGAACGCCCAGGACACGGCCGAGCTGTTCTTCGAGGACGTGCGCGTGCCGCCCTCCAACATCCTGGGCGAGGAGGGGCGCGGCTTCGCCTGCCTGATGAACCAGCTGCCGCGCGAGCGCCTGCTCGTCGCCATCGGCGCGGTGGCCGTCATGGAGGCGGCTCTGGGGTGGACCATCGAGTACACGCGCGAGAGGAAGGCGTTCGGCAAATCCATCGCCGAGTTCCAGAACACGCGCTTCAAGCTGGCCGAGGTGAAGACCGAGGTGACGGTGGCCCGCGTGTTCCTCAACCATTGCCTCGAGCTGTTCCTGGCCGGCGAGCTCGACGCTACCACCGCCGCCATGGGCAAGTGGTGGCTCTCCGAGCTGGACAACAAGGTGCTCGACACCTGCCTGCAGCTGTTCGGCGGCTACGGCTACATGCTGGAGTACCCGATCGCGCGCGCCTATGCGGATGCCCGCGTGCACCGCATCTACGCCGGCACCACGGAGATCATGAAGGAGCTGGTGGCGAGGTCGCTTTAGGGCGTCAGACCCCTCCAGGTCTGACACCGTGGGCAAGGCGCCTGTTGGAGCGATGGTATCAGACCCAGAGGGTCTGACACCGAGGCTTGCCACGAGGTCGCTGTGCGATGAAACCCGCAACCGCGCCGAGCGCGCTCAAGGTGCAGGCGGTGCTCGGGCCCGAGTTCCAGGTGCTGGAGTTCGAGGCCAGCACACGCACGTCGCAGGACGCGGCCGGCGCCATCGGCTGCACGGTGGCCGAAATCGCCAAGTCGCTGATCTTCAAGTCGGCGCAGGGCCGCGCGGTGCTGGTCATCGCGTCCGGCGTCAACCGCGTGGATGAGAAGAAGGTGCGCGCGCTGCTGGGCTCCAAGATCGGGCGC
>VBAB01000370.1 GCA_005888525.1 Alphaproteobacteria bacterium | reverse complement strand
GGCGACGCCTTGCAGGATCTCATGCGCGACCTCGCCATTCAAGTCGCGAAGGACGGCGAAGGTCTCTCCAAGTTCGTCACCTTCGAGATTGGAGGCGCCGAGAGCTGGGAGGCCGCACGCCGAATTGCGCTCAGTTGTGCCAACTCGCCGCTCCTGAAATCAGCGATCTTCGGCGAGGACCCCAACTGGGGTCGCGTCGTCATGGCCATCGGAAAAGCCGGCGAGGCGGCCGACCGCGACAAGCTCTCAATCTGGTTCGGCCCGCACATCGTCGCTCGCAACGGGGAGAGGGCGGCCGAATACGTGGAACAGACCGTTGCGGCCTACATGAAGGGGCGCGAAATCATCGTTCGCGCCGATGTCGGGGTCGGCTCAGCTAGCGCCACCGTGTGGACCTGCGATCTCACGCACGACTACATAGCCATCAACGCGGATTATCGCAGCTGAGGCGGCACGGCGGGGCCCCGTCAATGGCTGCCGTCTTGCCGCCGTACACCACGCTCTACCGGAGCCAGCAAATGTCTTCGTCCGAGAACGGCCGTCCATCCATCCGTATCGGCGTCGGTGCTGGGACGGCAGACGATAGGATTCACCCTGCGGTCCAGCTGGCTCAGCACGGCGAGCTGGACTACCTGGTTTTCGAATGCCTCGCCGAGCGCACCGTGGCACGCGAGAACCTGACCCGCAGCAAAGACCCAGACCGCGGATACACGCCGCGCATGCTCGAGCGTATCGAGGCCGTGCTGCCGGCATGCCTGGAAAACGATGTACGCATCGTGACCAACATGGGTGCCGCCAATCCGCGCGGAGGTGCCCGCGCCATTCGTCAGCTCGCGCGGGATATGGCTGCCGGCGACATTGCATGCGCGGTGGTGACCGGCGACGATGTCAGCGATCTCGTTCGCACCATGCCCGCACTGAAACTGCTCGAAACCGATGCGCCTCTCGAATCGATCCTGCCTCGCATGGCATCTGCCAATGCCTATCTCGGCGCTGACGTCGTGGCCAAGGCCTTGGCGACCAAAGCGCGGATCGTGATCACCGGGCGCGTTTCCGACCCGTCGCTGTTCCTTGCTCCTGCCATGCACGAATTCGCGTGGAGCTACGATGATTGGCCGCGATTGGCCGCAGGCCTCGTTGCCGGCCATCTCCTCGAGTGCTCCGCGCAAGTCAACGGCGGCTGTTTTGCCGATCCGGGAAGGAAGGAAGTCCAGGACCTAGCCACACTCGGCTATCCCTTCGGCGACATAACCACTGATGGCAGCTTCACCATCGGCAAGCTCGACATGAATGGCGGTCGGGTGGACGTCGCCACCTGCACCGAGCAGTTGCTTTATGAGATTCACGATCCCGCAAACTACATCACGCCGGACTGCGTGGTCGACATTACGGACGTACGGCTCGAGCAGGTCGCCCGGGATCGCGTCGCAGTGAGAGGGCCGAAGGGTCGCCCGCGCACGCCGACATACAAAGTCACGGTTGGATACTTCGATGGCTACATCGGCGAAGGCCAAGTGTCGTTCGGCGGCCCTAACGCGGTCGCTCGCGCCAAGCTCGGCGCCGAGGTCGTGCAGGCACGCTTGAAGGAACGGGGCTTCACCTTCCCGGAACTGCAGGTCGATCTCATCGGCTATTCGAGTGTGCACGGCGAGCTTCCATCCCGGCCCGAGCCGTACGAGGTGCGCCTGCGGATTGCCGCACGCACCGATGACCGTCGTGCGGCGGAAGCAGTGGGCTTCGAGACGCGAGCCCTGCACATGCACGGCCCCGCCGGCGCCGGCGGCGGCTCGGACCCCATGGTCCGCGAGATTCTCGCCGTGCAATCGGTGCTGTTGCCGCGCGAGTTGGTCTCGCCTGAAATCGGCTTGGAGGGGGAAGCCTGATGGTCCGCGTCTATGATCTTGCGCATTGCCGGGCCGGCGACAAAGGCAATACGTCGAACATCTCGGTCGTGGCTTACAGCGAGGCCGCCTGGCGCGTGCTGTCCGAGCAGCTTACGCCGGAGCGCGTGATGACCGCGTACGGTCATATCGCCAAGGGACCGGTGCGGCGCTACGATCTCCCCAACCTGCGCGCGCTCAATTTCGTCATTGAGAACGCGCTGGGCGGCGGTGTCACGCGCTCGCTGCGCCAGGACATGCACGGCAAGAGTTTGAGCTCTTTGATGCTGACCATCGAGCTCCCCGGCCATAACGAAGAAACGCCGTAACCGAATGGTTCGCCGGGGAGGCGGAGATGACTGCGCGGTCGATCGACTGGCCTTGGACGCTGACGAAGCTCTGTCTCGCTCTCTTCTTGGCGCACTTCCTATTCATCATAGGAGCGGGGTTGCTCTTGCCGGCGGACTGGTCGCTCGCAGCCTCCCTCATAGCCATCGGGCTCGTGTTTCTTGCTATCGTCCTATTCCTCGTTGTCATTTGGCTTGACTACCGTTCCTCGCGGATCGTTGGCCCGAGGAACCTCCTTAAAGTCCTCGCGGTCGGATTCCTGGTCATCGCCGCAGCTGAAGTCTTGGAGAAGACCTACGGCTTCAATTGGTGGCTGACGGCAGCCGCAACAGCGATAATCGTTGCGCCGATCCTGTGGCTGTACCTAAGGCGTTCAAAGAACGGCCGGCAGGAGCAACCTCGTTGGGGCGCCACAGAATGAGGCAGTTTGCCGAGCCGTTTCCACATCGTTAACGTCTATGGCCGTTAACGGACTTCGCTGGCCGGATGTTAACGCTGCAACGCTAGCCTGGGGACAAGCATGGGCTTTGACATTCTTCTTGTCGCGGCCTGCGCGCTGATCGACGCCGACGGGCGTGTGCTATTGGCGAAGCGCCCTCCGGGGCGGCCGCTGGCGGGGCTCTGGGAGTTCCCCGGCGGCAAGGTGGAGGCGGGGGAGACACCGGAAGCGGCCCTGGTCCGCGAGCTCGACGAGGAGCTCGGGATCAAGGTGGCGCAGAAGTGTCTGGCGCCGCTGACCTTCGCCAGTCACGGCTACGAGGCGTTTCACCTGTTGATGCCCCTCTATGCGTGCCGAAAGTGGGAGGGGGAGGTGACGGCGAGGCAGGGGCAGGAGCTTGTTTGGGTCCGCGCGAAACGGCTCGGCGACTATGCGATGCCGCCGGCCGACGAGCCGCTGAAGGCAATGCTGCGAGACCTGCTCTAGGGCACGCGGCCAATGGCGTAGGAGAGGGCCCGGGATGCTGCGTCTCAATGAGCTTGTACGCCGCTTCACGCGCGACCAACGCGGCACGACGGCCATCGAGTATGGGCTGATTGCGCTGCTGGTTGCCGTGGGCTTTCTGGCCGGTCTGAAGGCCTTGGGCGAAGGCAACTCCGCCAGCTGGGGCGCCACCTCCAACAAGATCACCGGCGCCATGAAGAACAGCGGCCCGTGAGCTCAACGGCGGCGCGGTAAAGGTTGCTCGACCGTGCCCAGTGCATCCGCCAGGCGCATCGTTGCGGTGCCGGGCTGCAATGGCTGCTGCTGGCTCTCGTGCGGCGCCCAGGCGGTCAGCGTGATGATCTCGAAACTGGCGGGCACGCGACCATTCGGGAGTGTAAAGCGCTGCTGATAGAGGGCGAGCGCACGCAGCAGGGTGGCGCGGCGCAGCGGCGCCCTGCGGCGGGCGCGCAGAGCGTTGGCGGCCCCCATGGCCCGCAGCTCGCGCATCAGCGCCAGCGGATTGGCGTAAGTGACCGTGACGATAGCGGCGTCGACGACCGGCAGCGCGAAGCGGGCCCGCTGCAACAGCGCCCCCAGATCCTGCACGTCGGCGAAGGGAGCGACGCGCGGGCTCGCGCCCCCCTCCAGCTCCGCTTCTGCCGACAGCAGCGCGTTGCGCAGCTCGATGAGCGTGCTGCCGCCAAGCAGGGCGGCCAGGAACAGCCCATCGGGCTTCAAGGCGCGGCGGATCTGCACCAGCGCCCCCGGCAGATCGTTGACGAGGTGCAGCGAGAGGCCCGATACGACGAGATCGAGGGACTGGTCGCGGAAGGGGAGCGCCTCCTCACCGGCCTGGACGCGGGGGCCGTCGCACTGCTCGAGGAGCCGCCAGGCGGCTTCGGCCTCGACGACCATCTCGACGCCCGGCACCTGGCGTAGGCGGCGCCCGAGCAGGCCGTGATGGGCGCCGAGGTCGAGCGCAATCGGAAAGCGCCGCTGCACGGCCGCCAGCCGCTCGATCAGATCGTCGGCCACGCGCGCAAGCAGGAACTCGTGGTTGCCGGCTTCGGCCGCGACCCGGTTGCGCCGGCGGACCAGGAGAGCGCGGTCGAAGATGTCATGCTCTGCGGTCACGGGGACAATGGCTTTCGTTGGTTCACCTTTCTCATACCGGGGTTGCCTGCCCTCGGGCTAGTCCCGAGGGTCCCTATGTCCAGTCATCCGTCGGCGTGGGAGCCAACGACACGATGGATTCCGGTGACAAGCACCGGAATGACAACGTACTGTCTCGAGGAGGCGAGCAATGACCATACTGGAGATCATACGACGCCGCCCAGGTGGACGCCTGCGGACGGGGCTGGGCAAGGCGCTCGCCGGCATCGCCGATCTCATCGTGCCGCCGTGCTGCCTGGTGTGCCGGGCACCGCTCGGCGCGCACCACTTGCTCTGTGCGCCGTGCTGGCGCGAGGTGCATTTCATCCGCCCGCCGTTGTGCGACGTGCTGGGGATGCCACTGCCCTTCGATACGGGCGAGCGCATGGTCTCGGCTGCCGCCGTGGCACGACCGCCGGCCTACGATCGCGCCCGGGCCGTGGCCCATTACAGCGGCGCCATGCGCACCCTCATTCACCAGTTCAAGTACGCCGATCGGCACGACGCGCGGGCGCTCTTCGGGCGCTGGCTGGCCGAGGCCGGGAGTGACCTGATTGTCGGCATCGACGTGGTGGTTCCGGTGCCGCTCAGCCGCTTGCGACTATTGTCGCGCCGGTTCAATCAGGCCGGCATTCTCGCCCAAGAGCTGTCGCGACGAACCGGCTTGGCCGTCGATGCGCACCTGCTGCAACGCTCACGCTTTACCAAGACGCAGGTGGGCCTCACGCACGACCAGCGCCGGCGCAACTTGGCGGGAGCCTTTCGCGTGCGGCGGAACCGGCAGGCCGCGCTCGAGGGCCGCAACGTGCTGCTCGTCGACGACGTGATCACCACGGGTGCCACGGTGGAGGCCTGCGCCCGTGCGCTCAAGCGGGCGGGGGCGGCGCGAGTCGATGTACTGGCCTTGGCGCTGGTCACCAACGAGGCGTTGGTCGCCGCGTGAGGCGACCGCCGCAGGCACCTCCCCGCCGTGAGCTTGCAGGGCGAATGTCGGCGCCTCACGGCATCGGCAGCGCCTCGTGCTCCTTCAGCACGCGGCCGCCGTCGATTTCCTGCTCGACGAGCTTGACGCGGTAGCCCCAAAGCTGCGCCAGGTACTGCAGCGTGCGCTCTGCCTCCGTTTTGTCGAGCAACACGCCATTGCGCACGCGATGCGTCAGCACCAGCCGACGACTGCCCGAGAGGTCGGCATCGGTGACCTGCAGATCGGGATCTTGCGCGGACACGTCGTAGTGCCGGGCTAGCCGGCGCCGCACATCCTTGTAGCCTTGTTCGTCGTGGATCGACTTCACCTCCATGGCCGCTTCCTTGGAGTCGTCGCTGACCGCGAACATGCGAAAGTCGCGGATGAGCTTGGGGCTCAGGTATTGCAGAACGAAGCTCTCGTCACGGAACTCCGACCAGGCCTGGCGCAAGGCGCCCATCCAGTCGCCCTTGCCGGCGAGGTCGGGAAACCAGTCGCGGTCCTCCGCGGTGGGCTCGGTGCTGATTCGCCTGATGTCGTTCATCATGGCGAAGCCCAGGGCGTAAGGGTTGAGGCCGCTGAAACGGCGATCGTTGAACGAGGGCTGGAAGATCACCGAGGAGTGGGAGTGCAAGAACTCCAGCATCGTGCCGTCGGTGAGCTGGCCGCGCTCGTATAGGCGGTTCATGATCTCGTAGTGCACGAAGGTGGCGCAGCCCTCGTTCATCATCTTGGTCTGACGCTGCGGATAAAAATACTGCGAGAGCAGGCGCACAATGCGCAGCAGCTCGCGCTGCCAGTCCTCCAGCTTGGGCGCATTCTTCTCGAGGAAATAGAGCAGGTTCTCCTCGGGCAGACCCAGCCGGCGCTGCTCGTTCTGCGTCTCGGTAGGCTCGGACGTGCGCTCCTTCGTGATCTCGGGCAGGGTCCGGTAGATGTCGTCGTACGTCGCCTCCTCGTGCGCGCGGCGCCGCGCCGCTTTCTCCTGCTCGCGCTTGGCGACATTGCGCGGCCGCGGGCGCAAATCGCGGCTGACGCCCTGGTTCATCAGCGCGTGGGCCGCATCGAGCACGCTTTCGACAGCCTCCTGCCCGAAGCGCTCCTCACACTCCGAAACGTAGGTCTTGGCGAAGCCTAGGTAGTCGATGATGTGGTCGGGCTGCGTCCAGAGCTGGAACTGGTAGTTGTTCTTGAAGAAATGGTTATGGCCGTAGGCTGCGTGGGCGATCACCAGCGCCTGCATGGTCATGGAGTTCTCCTCCATGACGTAGCTGATGCAGGGGTCGGAATTGATGACGAGCTCGTAGGCCAGGCTGCGCATGCCGCGCTTGTAATACGCCTCGTCGCGCGCAAAGCGCTTGCCGAACGACCAGTGCCGGTACATCAGCGGCATGCCGATCGAGGAATAGGAGTCGAGCATCTGCTCGGCGGTGATGACCTCGATCTGGTTGGGATAGATGTCGAGGCCGAGCTCGCCCAGCGCGATTTCGCCCATCGTATCGTGGACTTTCTGGATCAGCTCGAAGGTCCACTCCGCCCCGTCGAACAGGGGACGCATGTTCCCTTTGCGTTTGGGGAGCTTCTTGCTCGCAGTGGTGGCCAACTGGAATTGCCTCCCTCAGGCTGCGGCGTTGTCCGCCGAGAAGAGCTCGTGAAACACGGGGAAAATATCCTCCGGCGACGCCACGCGCCGCATGGCGAAGTTTCGGCGCCGACGGGCGACCTCGGAGTAGCCATGCCAGACCGGTGTCTCCACCGCGTCGTTGAAGCGCTCGCCATGCGTAGTCTCGATGTAGGCGAAATACTGGCAAACCGGCAGGATCTCTTCGTTCAGCAGCTCCAGGCAGCGCGGCATGTCGTCGTGGAAGTTGTCGCCGTCGGAGGCTTGCGCCGCGTAGATGTTCCAGTCGGCGGGCGAATAGCGCTCGCGCACGACCTTCAGCATCTCGTCGAGGGCGGTCGAGATCACGGTGCCGCCGGTCTCGGTGCCGCGGAAGAATGTCTCCTCGTCGACCTCGGCGGCCGTGCTGGTGTGGCGGATGAAGACGAGGTGCACCTCGCGGTAGTAGCGCGTCAGGAACACGTGCAGCAACATGAAGAACCGCTTGGCTAGGTCCTTCAGCGGCTCCGTCATGGAGGCCGACGCGTCCATCAGGCAGAACATGACGGCCTGGGTGGTGGGCTTGGGTACGCGATCGAAGCGGTTGTAGGCCAAATCAATCGGGTCGATGTAGGCGATGGTGCGGCGCAGCCGCTGCTTGTGCTCGAAGCGCGCCCGCAGCTCGGCGATCTTCTTCGCATCGGGCGGGGTCTCCGCCTCGGCGGCAGCCAGCTCCTCCTCGAGGCGCTTGATCTCGGCCTCGCTCGGGCGCCGCAGCGCCATGCGCCGGCCGAGACTCTTGCGCATGGTGCGCGTGCGGTTGAGCCGCGCGGGCGGCCCATCGGTGGTGAAGCCGGCACGCACCAATCTGGCTGTCTTGAGGTCCTTGAGCTTGACCTTGATGAGGTTCGGCAGCTTCAGATCGTCGAAGAAGAGATCGAGAAACTCGTCCTTGGTGAGGGTAAAGGTGAAATCGTCCTGACCCTCGCCGTCGGGACTACCCTGGCTGCCGCGGCCACCCGCGCCGCCCTGCGGCTTTGGGATCTCGTCGCCGACCTTGTACTCCTCGTTGCCCGGCAGCACGTAGTCGCGCAGGCCCGAGTTGCGCCCCAAGCCGAAAGACGGCTCGCGCAGGCTCTTGGAGCGAATGGTGACCTTTTCCGCGCTCTCCGTCTCCGCGATCTTGCGCGATCGCAGCGAGTCCTTGATCGCCTCCCGGATCTCGCTCTTGGCACGCCGCAGGAATCGTTGGCGGTTGCCGAGGCTCTTGGATTTTGGATTGAGGCGCCGGTCGACGATCTGCATTGCCGCTACCCGCTGGACCTTCCGCTGGCTGGCGCCTGAGGCGCACGGGCAGCGGCGGAAGTTGCCTTGCCGCCGCCCCTTGGTCACCGTTTAGCACAAGGGAGCGCGTCCCGCACGCCAGTGCCCAGATCGCGAAATTCGCCTCAGTGTACAGCAAGCTCGGAACGAATTTCGCGATCTATCGGACACTAGCCGATTTGACGATGCTATGTGATTCAAATCGAGAAGTCCGCTTCTCCACCCAGCCGGACGCACCCTAGCGGACTTCCCGATCATCACACTAGCGATCAGCTCGACTTCTTCACCCGCATGTACCATTCCACGAGGCGGCGTACCTGACGCGACGTGTAACCGCGCTCGACCATGCGTTGCACGAATTCCTCGTGCTTCTTCTCGGTCTCGCTGTCCTGTTTCTTGCCGAAGCTGATCACGGGCAGCAGATCCTCCACCTGGCTGAACATGCGCCGCTCGATGACCTCGCGGATCTTCTCGTAGCTGGTCCAGCTCGGGTTCTTGCCGCCGTTCTTGGACCGAGCCCGCAGCGAGAACTTGACCACCTCGAAGCGGAAGTCCTTCGGATTGGCGATGCCGGCCGGCTTCTCGATCTTGGAGAGCTCCTGCTCCAGCACCTGGCGGCTCATCAGCTGACCGGTGTCCGGATCTTTGAAGTCGTGGTCCTCGATCCAAGCGTCGGCATAGGCCACGTAGCGGTCGAACAGGTTCTGGCCGAAGTCGTGATAGGATTCCAGATAGGCCTTCTGGATCTCGTTGCCGATGAACTCGGCATAGCGCGGCGACAGCTCCTCCTTGAGGAACTCGAGCCATCGCGCCTCGGTCTCCTCCGGCATCTGCTCGCGGCGGACAGCCTGCTCGATGACGTAGAGCAGGTGCACCGGGTCGGCCGCGACCTCATGCGTATCGAAGTTGAACGTCTCGGACAGGATCTTGTAGGCGAACCTGGTCGAGGCGCCGTCCATCCCCTCCGTGACGCCAGCCGCATCGCGATATTCCTGGATGGTCTTGGCGTGCGGATCGCTGTCCTTGAGGCTTTCGCCGTCGTAAACCCGCATCTTGGAGTAAAGTGAGGAGTTCTCGTGCGCCTTCAGGCGCGTGAGCACAGAGAAGCGAGCCAGCATCTCCAACGTGCCCGGCGCGATCGCCGAGTCCTTCAGCTCGCTGGACGCCAACAGCTTCTCGTAGATCCGTTTCTCCTCCGCGACGCGCAAGCAGTAGGGCACCTTGATGACGCTGATGCGGTCGAGGAACGCCTCGTTGTTCTTGTTGGCGCGGAAGCTTTGCCATTCGCTCTCGTTGGAGTGGGCGATGATCAGGCCCTGGTAGGGCATCGCGCCCACGTTCTCGGTGCCGACATAGGTGCGGTCCTGCGTGGCCGTGAGCAGCGGGTGCAGCATCTTGAGCGGCGCCTTGAACATCTCGACGAACTCGAGGACGCCCTGCGTGGTGCGGTTGAGGCCGCCCGAGTAGGAATAGGCATCGGCGTCGTTTTGGCCGAAGTGCTCGAGCTTGCGGATGTCGACCTTGCCGACCAGCGAGGAGATGTCCTGGTTGTTCTCGTCGCCCGGCTCGGTCTTCGCCACGCAAATCTGGCGCAGCTTGGAGGGGTGCAGCTTGATGACGGAGAACTTGGAGATGTCGCCGCCGAACTCGTCGAGCCGCTTCACCGCCCACGGCGACATGTTGCCCATCAGCAGACGCTCGGGAATGCCGTAGCGGTCCTCGAGCATGCGGCCCATGGAGAGCGGATCGAAGAGGCCGAGCGGGCTTTCGAAAATCGGGCTCACGCCATCATTGGTGGCCAGCACATAGACCGGACATTTCTCCATCAGGTCCTTGAGCCGGTCGGCGAGCGAGGACTTGCCGCCGCCGACGGGGCCCAGCAGGTAGAGGATCTGCTTCTTTTCCTCGAGACCCTGCGCCGCGTGACGGAAGAAGCCGACGATGCGCTCGATCGTCTCTTCCAGGCCGTAGAAATCCTTGAAGGCCGGGTAGACCTTCAGGGTTCGGTTCATGAAGATGCGGCCGAGGCGGGCGTCTTTGGCCGAATCGACGAACTCAGGCTCGCCGATCGCAGTGATCATCCGCTCAGCGGTACTGGCATACGTGGCCGGATCGGCCCGGCATCCCTCGAGGTATTCCCTCAAGGACATCTTGTGCTGCTTCTGGCTCTCGTATGCCTGAGCATAGAGATCGAAGATGTTGTCCTTCATGGTCATTCGTCATCGCCTCTGCAGTCGGCGGCGCGCTAGTGTCGAGATTAGACCAAAAAAGCTGGGCGAGAATAGGTGTGTAGCCGGTTTGTTCGCCTCCAAGCCTGTGACCATATGGCCAATCCGCCACTCATCCCAGAGAGATGGTGATCGGGCTGCCCGAAAACAAAGCCCGCCTGCACGACTTTCGAGCAGACGTGCGAAGACCAAGTTTGCACTCGGTATGCCAGACCGACGCTTTGCTCGCGTGAACGGCCGTCACGTTGGGGGCCCATGACGGTCGAGAGCGCCGAATCACGTGCCGTAGACATCCCCGACAGAACTCCCGGACGGCCGATTTCGTTCGCCGAGACATCGTCCTGAACCAATCGAGCCGGCCAAGGCGGCTACTACGCCGCGCGCTTCGCGCTATGCGCCACCGTGCCTCACAGCAGCAACCCGACGGCGCCGTTGGGACAGCGGCCGGCAATCGTGTACTCTCTTCCTCGGTCCTTTGCGCGGGAGTTTCAGGGACCGATGCTGCAAGGCTCGCCCCAGTTCACACCAAGGCAGTTGCTCGACGCCGGACGCCGTGCCGAGGCTGAGGGCAAGCTTGATCACGCCATCGAGCTTTACCGTCATCTCACCGATCGCTACGCTTATACCACCGAGGCGACCGAGGCACGAAATGGTCTTGGCCGCATCGGCGCCGGGCAGCCGCTGTGGGCCGAGAACGGCGCAGCGCCGTCGGCATCGCCGAACTCCGCGCCGATCGCTCACGGTAGGATGCCGGGGGCCCATTCCGGCGCCAGAAGCCGGGCGGTGGCGAAGGTACGCCACTATCGGACCGGCCGCGCGCTGGCAACGCTCGTGAGCTGGGCGGGCTGGATGATCGTCGCCGCGGGAGTGGCGACGATACCATTGGTTCTGGTGGCCGACGCTCCACTGCTACTGCTGCGCGGCTTGCCCTATGCCGCGTCCATGGGGGCCGCCGAGGCCGTCGGCGCGGCGTTTGCGCTCTCGGCCGTCGGCCTCGCCGTCGTGTTCTGGGGGCAAATGGCGAGCGCGCTCTTCGACCAAGCCAACGCTACACGCGAGCTGGTCGCCATCGAGCGCGCAAGGCGGGACGAACAGGGTTGAGCGGGATAGGCGCAGTCACCCCTTGCGGCGATGTTCCTCCAACCGCGGCATGATCTCGACGAAATTGCAGGGACGGTGGCGGTTGTCGAGCTGCCACTTGAGGATCTCGCTCCACGCATCCTTGCAGGCGCCCGGAGACCCCGGCAGGCAGAAGACGTAGGTGCCGCGCGCGAGGCCGGCGCACGCGCGCGACTGGATCGTGGAGGTCCCCACCTTCTGAAAGGAAATCATGTGGAAGACCGTAGAGAAACCGTCGACCTCCTTCTCGAACAGCGGCTTCACGGCTTCCGGCGTCACGTCTCGGCCGGTGAAGCCGGTGCCGCCGGTGGTGATGACGACGTCGACGGCGGGGTCGTCGATCCAGCCCCGCACCTTGGCCCTGATCTCGGGCACGTCGTCCCTGACGAGGGCGCGGGCCGCCAGCCGGTGCCCCGCGCTTTCGAGCATCTGGACGAGTGTGTCGCCGGAGCGATCGTCGGCGAGCCCGCGCGTGTCGGACACGGTCAGCACGGCGATGCGCACGGGGATGAAGGGGCGGGTTTGGTCGATTTTCGGCATGCGCGGCCCTCTGCGTTGGGACCGCGCCATTGTCTCAGCACGGCGGGCAACCGTCACCTGCCTGATGGACCGATCAGCCCGCCAGTCGACCGCTCGTGAGGTCTCTGGAAACCTGGTCGCCGGCGCGCACAGCATCGTCGTCGTTGCTGGAAAGCGGCATCCGCACCGGAAAGACCGGCACGCACAGCTCCGTGCGGCGATGCATCTCGCGGGTGATGCTCGGATCGTTGAGGAAGATGGTCACGAACGGTCGCGCGTAGTCGAGTAACAGCCCCCGCTGGGGCACGATCTCGCGGTGAAGATGCGAGAACAGGTCACCGATTTCCGCGTAGGAGCCAACGTGCGTGTGCACGGCATAGGCGCCGCCGGGAAGCGTTTGGCGGCCGATGCCTATGCCCGGTTCGGGGTCGAGGCCGAAGGTAACCGGCACGCATGCGTCATAACGTAGCAGATCGGGTGCAGTCAGCTTCGGATTGTCACGGAAGTAGCCGTAGCCCTGCTTGATGCGCCAGCGCGCCCGGCGTTGGTCGAGCCAGCCGCCCATCCGGCCCCAAGCCTCGCGACAGGAGATCTGATAGGGGCCGGTGCCGCGCGCGTAGACGACGGTCAATGGCCGAAGATAGCGATAGGTGACGCGCACGACGCCCTCAGAGAACCCTGCCGCCGTCGATCTCCCCAACGGGCAGCGGGGACCGTAGACAACACGTGTTGCGCGTCTCTTAAGCAGACCCCTTCAATTTGTTGCGATTTCCAAGCACGTGCCGGTCCTCTACCACCAGCAACTATCCGCCGAGGGCGGCTTTCACGGCCAGCAGGTCGCGCCACGCCAACCGCTTGGCGGCGGGGGCACGCAGCAAGTAGGCGGGATGCAGCGTAGCAATGGCGCGCACCTTCACGCTGCCGATCTCGATCTCGCGCCATTTGCCGCGGATGCGCATGATGCCATCTGCAACCTCGAGCAAGTGCTTGGCAGCGGCACCGCCGAGCAGGACGACGAGTTCAGGCGCCACCAGCTCCACCTGCCGCTCGAGGAATGGCCGGCATACCTGAGCCTCCTGCGGCGTGGGCGTACGGTTGCCGGGCGGACGCCAGTAGACGATGTTGGCGATGTGCGCGTTCTGCTCGGACAGCTGGATCGCCGCCAGCATCTTGTCGAGCAGCTGTCCGGCGCGACCGACGAAGGGCTTGCCTTCCAGGTCCTCATCACGACCCGGGGCCTCGCCGATCAGCATGAGGCGCGCCTTCGCCATCCCGCGGTAGAAACAGAGATTTTTGGCCGTGGCCTTGAGGCTGCAGCCGTCGAAGGCTGCGAGCTTCGTGCCGAGCTCTTCAAGGCTCGCCGCTTCACGGGCAGCCGTGCGCGCCGCCAAGACGGCTGCTTCCGGCGCCGTCGCTGGGAATTGCCGGGAGGGCGCCGGGGGGACGGGCATCGTCGGCAGCGGACGTCCGGCTGGTGGCGATAGCGGTGGTCCCGAGGGCGTGGACGGCGTCTTCAGCTGTCGCGAGAACTCTTTGCCGGGCGCCGCCTCGCCGCGGCGCAGCCAATCGATGGCCGACTCGCCGACGGCCTCCTCGGCGCCCATCTCGCGATACCAGTCGAGCAGCGCCGTCAGCGCCCCTTCGCTTTGCGCGTCTTGCATGTCTTGAGCTTAAACGCCTTCGACACCCGAGGCGAGAGCCGGGCGAGGATTTCGGACCAAGTTCGCCTCAACCCATGGGGCCGCCGCGCTCGCGGAACCGGGTGCGCCACTGGTCGAGCTGATTGGCGTAAGACTCCAGAATTCTGGTCATGGCACCCTGCAGATTGAGCTCGCGAAATTTGGACCAGCTCCCGTCGATCGATTCTACCACGGGCTGGTACGAGCGCGTCATGTACTTATAGTAGATATAGACCAGCCACGCGAAAAAGGGATAGAACGTGTTCTGTCGGTAGATGTCTGACTGGAAATCGAGAAAGTTGAATTGATGGATGTTCAGCAACCATGCCACGAGAAGCATGGCAAATATGAAGAATGCGGGGATGAGGAATAGTGCGTAGATGCTGTTGCGACGCGCCTGAAAGAGCACGCTGCGCAAGAACTCTTCGATAAAGAATGCCCGAAAGGCCATCCACTGGAGATTGGTCATCCAGAGAACGGAATCTCTTTTCATCGCCTCGATCTCTGTATCTTCAACCACGGCTTGTGTCGCGCGAGTATGTATTTTCGTGAACTGTATATTGATGTCGGCGAGGTAGCGGACCAGGAAATTGTTCAGCTGTAGGCCGTTATGCCTCTGCGACTGGTCATATGCGATTTGGTAGAACATCCACATCAGGCCAAACCCAAATAGACACGAGACGGCTCCG
>VBAB01000161.1 GCA_005888525.1 Alphaproteobacteria bacterium | reverse complement strand
TCGAGCTCGGCCATCAGCAAATTCTGGCGCTCCTCATTGCGCTTCCTGTCCGTTATGTCGAGAATCGTGCCCATCACGCGCAGGCCGGACTTCTGCTTGTCTGGGACACCCTGACCGCGATCCAAGAACCAGCGAACCTCGCCGTCGGGCCGGACGATCTTGAACTCCAGCTCGCGGCGCCCCGCCTGCGGTGAGTAGCCGTCCACGTGCTGGCGAACCATGTCGCGGTGCTCGGGGTGCACGACAGCGAGCGCCCTCTCCAATGTCAACGGCTCGTCAGCGGCAATTCCGACAATCCCACGCAAATACGGGGACCAGTACACCTGGCCGATGGTTGCATTGTAATCATAGGTCCCGAAGCCAGCAGCCTCGCTCGCAAGGCGAAGCCGCTCGGCGGTCTCGCGCAGCTGGGCTGTCGATTCCTCGAGTTCGGCGGTCCGCTCTCGCACGCGCCGTTCGAGTTCATCGTTGAGCCTTTCCAGCTGACGTGTCTTGCGCCATAGCTCCGCGAAGATCTTCACCTTGGCGCGAAGGATCTCGGGCACCACGGGAACGGGCACATAGTCGACGGCACCCGTTTCATACCCGCGCACGCGGTCGAGATCGGACAAATGGATCGCAGAAATGAAGATGATCGCCGTCTTTTCGTAGCGCGGGTGCTCCCGCAGCATTCTTGCCAGCTCGAACCCGTCGAGCTCGGGCATGCATACGTCGACCAGGACGACGGCGACGTCATTCTTCAAGAGGAACTCCAGCGCCTCCCGCGCCGAGTTGGCCTTGATGAGGTTCTCGCCCAGTTCAGCGAGGATGACCTCATAACTCATGAGCTTGGCCGGCTGATCGTCGACCAACAGAATGTTGACCTGCTCTTGTGCGATCATGGCCGCCCTCCTAGCGGTGCAGCCACATGCGCAGTGCGGCGAGCAGCTGTTCCGTGTTGACCGGTTTTGCCAGGTAGTCGGAGGCCCCGGCTGCCACGCATTTCTCGCGATCGCCTTTCATGGCCTTTGCCGTGAGGGCGATGATCGGGAGACGGCGCAATTTCACGTCTTTGCGGATCTCCTGCATCGTCTGGTATCCGTCCATCTCCGGCATCATGATGTCCATCAGCACAATGGCAATTTGGGGCGTCGACTGGAGGATGCCGATGGCCTCCTTGCCGGTTGTGGCCGTAAGCACGCGCATTTCGCGACGTTCCAGGACGCTGCTGAGCGCGAAGATGTTGCGCGCGTCATCATCGACGAGAAGAACGGCGCGGCCCACCAGGTCTTCATCGGAGTTGTGCAACTTCTCCAGCATCCGCTGCTTGTCTGGCGGCAAGTCACGCACCAGCCTGTGCAGAAAGAGGGCCGTCTCATCGAGCAGCCGTTCCGGCGATTCGACGCCCTTCACGACCACGCTGCGGGCAATCGTATGAAGCCGGGTCTCCTCTTCGGCGGAAAGCTCGCGGCCGGTGAACACGATGACGGGGATGTCGGCCAGCCGATCGTCGCCGCGCATCCGTTCCAGGATCTCGAAGCCACTCATGTCGGGAAGCCGCAGATCGAGGACCACGCAGTCGGTGCCCTCGTCGTCGAGTATGGCCAGGGCGTTGGAGCCGGAATCCGCGGTGAGAATGTCGATGTCGTCATGCGCGAGCAGTTCGGTGATGCTGAAGCGCTCGGCCGCATTATCTTCGACCACGAGGAGGCGTTTGCGCCGTGGCTTGCTGAACTCCCGGATGCGTGAGATTGCACTCTGCAATCCCTCGGTGGTGGCCGGCTTGGTAACGAACGAGAACGCGCCGCGTGACAAGCCGTGCTGGCGGTCCTCTTCCAAAGTAACGATCTGCACCGGAATGTGGCGGGTTGCCGGATTCTGCTTGAGCTGACTGAGGACGGTCCAGCCCAGCATATCGGGCAAAAACACGTCGAGGGATACGGCGGTGGGGTGATAGTCATTGGCCAACACCAGGGCATCCGCACCCGTTGCAGCGGTCAGAACCTTGAAGCCGTTGTCGTGTGCGAGATCGACGAGGATGCGGGCATAGTGGGGATCGTCCTCGACGATAAGCAGGACCATGTCGCCCGGCTTCAGATCCTCACGGTCATCGGCGATTTGCTCGAGCGGACGCTCCTGGATGCGGTGGTAGAGCACCGGCTGCTCGAGGGTGACAGGCGTGCTGCCGCTCTGAATGAACGAAGGCGCGGGCGGACCGGCATACTTGAGGGGCAGGTAAAGCGTGAACGTGCTGCCTTTGCCGGGCGTGCTGCGCAGCTGAATCTCGCCGCCGAGCAGGTTGGCAAGCTCGCGGCTGATGGCGAGGCCGAGACCGGTACCGCCGTACTTGCGGCTGGTGCTGGCGTCGGCCTGCTGGAAGGCCTCGAAGATGATCTTTTGCTTCTCCGGCGAGATGCCGATTCCCGTGTCGGTGACCTCGAACGCGACGACAGAGGGAGTTTTGGCGAGATTGGGATGATCCGTGCTCCACCCTCCAGGAGCCGATGAAATGCGCAGTCGAACGCCGCCGTTGTCGGTGAACTTGAAGGCATTGGACAGCAGGTTTTTCAGTACCTGCTGGAGGCGTTTGGAATCGGTGACGATGCTGCGGTTCAAATGGTTGTCCAGCTCGACGTTGAATGAGAGATGACGGCGCTCCGCCTCGTGACGGAACGGACGGGCCACCGTCTCGATCAGGTTCGTGAAATAGATCTCTTCCGCATCGACTGAGACGGTTCCCGACTCGATCTTCGAGAGATCGAGGATATCGCTGATGAGGTTCATCAGGTCCGTGCCGGCGCCATGAATGGTGCGCGCGAATTCGACCTGCCGATCGGTGAGGTTGCGATCGGGATTGTCACCGAGCTGCTGTCCCAGGATCAGAATGCTGTTGAGCGGTGTGCGCAGCTCATGAGACATGTTCGCGAGGAATTCCGACTTGTACTTGGAAGTGAGCGCCAATTCGGTCGCTTTCTCCTCCAGTGCGCGACGCGCCTGCTCGATCTCCTGGTTCTTGGCTTCCACCTCGCGGTTTCGTTCGGCCAACTGTTGCGCCTTGAGCTCGAGTTGCTCGTTGCTCTGCTGCAGCTCCTTCTGCTGCGTTTGCAGCTCGGTTGCCAGCTGCTGCGACTGGGTCAGCAGACCTTCCGTCTGCATGGTGGCCTCGATGCTGTTGAGCACGATGCCGATGCTGCTGGTGAGCTGCTCGAGGAAAGTTAGATGGGCCGGGTCGAAATCGTGCAGCGAAGCCAGCGCGATCACCGCCTTGATCTGGTCCTCGAACACGATCGGGAACACCAGAAGGCTGCGAGGCACGGCGTCGAGCAGCGCCGCCCCGATGCGGACCGTGTCGGGCGGAAGGCTGGAGACATGGATGCGCCGCTTTTCGACTGCGCTTTGGCCGATGAGGCCGTCGCCGAGGTCCAACCGTGTGGGATAGCCGTTGCGGTGATCGTCGGCGTATTTGGCGAGCAACTTGAGGTAGGCGTTGTCCTCGCCTTCCGAGACCATCTGGTAGATCAACCCTTGGTGCGCGTTCACGAGTGGAACCAGCTCGGACAGCAGTTTGGTCCCGACAGTTGCCAAATCGCGCTGCCCCTGCAGCATGCTTGTGAAGCGGGCGAGGTTGGTCTTGAGCCAGTCCTGCTCGGTGTTGCGCTCCGTGGTGAGCCGCAGGTTGCCGATCATGGTGTTGATGTAGTCTTTGAGCTCGGCAACCTCGCCCCGCGCATCGACCTGGATCGAACGCGTCAGGTCGCCTTTCGTCACCGCGGTCGTCACCTCCGCAATGGCGCGCACCTGGCTGGTGAGGTTCTCGGCCAGGAGGTTGACGTTGCCCGTCAGGTCCTTCCACGTACCCGCGGCACCGGGCACGTTGGCTTGTCCGCCCAGGCGGCCCTCCACCCCGACCTCACGCGCCACGGTCGTGACCTGCTCGGCAAAGATCGCAAGAGTGTCCGTCATGTTGTTGATGGTCTCGGCGAGGGCCGCAACCTCGCCCTTGGACTTGACGGTCAGGTTCTGCTTGAGGTCGCCGTTGGCCACAGCAGTGACCACCTTGACGATGCCGCGCACCTGCTCGGTCAGATTGGCAGCCATGACGTTCACGGTATCGGTCAAGTCCTTCCAGGTGCCGGCCACACCCGGAACTTGGGCCTGGCCGCCAAGCGCACCCTCGGTGCCGACCTCGCGGGCGACGCGCGTCACCTCCGAGGCGAACGCGTTGAGCTGATCCACCATCGTGTTGATCTCTCCTTTCACGTCGACGGTGATCTTGCGCGACAGGTCGCCGCGCGCGACGGCCGTCGTCACCTCGGCGATGTTGCGCACCTGGGTGGTCAGATTGGCCGCGAGCAGGTTGACGTTGTCGGTCAGGTCCTTCCATGTGCCGCCTACACCCGGCACCACGGCCTGGCCGCCAAGCCGCCCCTCGGTGCCGACCTCGCGCGCGACGCGCGTCACCTCGGCCGCAAAGGAACGCAGCTGCTCGACCATCGTATTCAGCGTTTCCTTGAGCTGCAGGATTTCGCCGCGGACGTCGACGGTGATCTTCTTGGACAGGTCGCCGCCGGCGATCGCGGTCGCCACCTCGGCGATGTTGCGCACCTGGGCGGTGAGGTTGCTTGCCATGAAATTCACGTTGTCGGTGAGGTCCTTCCATGTGCCGGCGACACCTGACACCTCTGCCTGGCCACCGAGCTTGCCTTCGGTGCCGACCTCGCGCGCCACGCGCGTCACCTCGGAGGCAAATGCGTTCAGCTGATCCACCATCGTGTTGATGGTGTTCTTGAGCTCGAGGATTTCCCCCTTGACGTCGACCGTGATCTTTCGCGACAGGTCGCCGCGCGCGACGGCCGTGGTCACTTCAGCGATGTTGCGTACCTGGCCGGTGAGATTGCCGGCCATCGAGTTGACGCTGTCGGTGAGGTCCTTCCATGTGCCGGCCACACCCGGAACGTTGGCCTGGCCGCCGAGCTTTCCTTCGCTGCCGACCTCGCGCGCGACGCGCGTAACCTCTCCAGCAAAGCGGTTGAGCTGATCGACCATCGTATTGAGGGTCTCTTTCAGCTGCAGAATCTCTCCCCGCACGTCCACTGTGATCTTGCGTGGAAGATCGCCGCTGGCGATCGCGGTTGCCACCTCCGCGATGTTGCGCACCTGATCGGTCAGGTTGCCGGCCATCGAGTTGACGCTGTCGGTGAGATCCTTCCAGGTGCCGGCCACCCCAGGCACCACCGCCTGACCTCCGAGCTTGCCGTCGGTGCCGACCTCGCGCGCGACACGGGTCACCTCGGCCGCAAAGGCGTTGAGCTGATCCACCATCGTGTTCAGCGTATCCTTGAGGAGGAGGATCTCGCCGCTGACGTTGACAGTGATCTTCTTGGAGAGGTCCCCCTTGGCAACAGCAGTGGCCACCTCTGCGATGTTGCGGACTTGGCCCGTCAGGTTGCTGGCCATGGAGTTCACGCTGTCGGTCAGGTCCTTCCAAGTGCCGGCGACACCGCGCACCATGGCCTGCCCGCCGAGCTTGCCTTCGGTGCCGACTTCGCGTGCGACACGCGTCACCTCGCCGGCAAAGGCGTTCAGCTGATCGACCATCGTGTTGATGGTCTCCTTGAGCTCGAGCACCTCTCCGCGCACGTCGACCGCGATCTTCTTCGACAAATCCCCATTGGCGATGGCAGTCGAGACTTCAGCGATGTTGCGTACCTGCGTCGTCAGATTGCTCGCCATGGAGTTGACGCTGTCAGTCAGGTCCTTCCAGGTTCCGGCGACGCCGCGCACATCGGCTTGGCCGCCGAGCCTGCCCTCGGTGCCCACCTCGCGCGCAACGCGCGTCACTTCAGAGGCAAAGGCGTTCAGCTGATCGACCATCGTATTGATGGTCTCCTTGAGCTGCAGGATTTCGCCGCTCACGTTGACGGTGATCTTCTTGGACAGGTCGCCGCCGGCGATCGCTGTCGCCACCTCGGCAATGTTGCGCACCTGGGCCGTCAGGTTGCTGGCCATGGAGTTGACGTTGTCGGTCAGGTCCTTCCAGGTTCCGGCCACGCCAGGCACGGCAGCCTGGCCGCCGAGACGCCCCTCGGTGCCGACCTCGCGGGCGACACGCGTCACCTCCGAGGCAAACGCGTTGAGCTGATCCACCATCGTATTGATGGTGTTCTTGAGCTCCAGGATCTCGCCCTTCACATCGACGGTGATCTTGCGGGGGCCAGCGAATTGACGTTGTCGGTCAGGTCCTTCCAGGTTCCCGCCACCCCCGGCACCACAGCCTGGCCGCCGAGGCGCCCCTCCGTGCCGACCTCGCGTGCGACGCGCGTAACCTCGGCCGCGAACGAGCGCAGCTGGTCGACCATGGTGTTGATGGCTTCCTTGAGCTGCAGAATCTCGCCGCGCACGTCGACCGTGATCTTCTTGGAGAGGTCGCCGTTGGCCACGGCGATCGTCACGTCGGCGATGTTGCGCACCTGGTCGGTCAGGTTGCTGGCCATCGAGTTCACGCTCTCGGTCAGATCCTTCCAAACACCTGTGACCTCACTGACCTGCGCCTGGCCGCCGAGCTTGCCGTCGGTGCCCACCTCACGCGCCACGCGCGTAACCTCGGAGGTAAACACGCTGAGCTGTTTGATCATGGTGTTGACGATGGTGGCCGACCGCAGGAATTCTCCCTTCAGCGGCCTGCCGTCGACGTCGAGGCGCATGGTTACCAGCAGGTCACCCTGGGCCACCGCCTCGATGCTTCGGGTCACCTCAGCGGTTGGCCAAAGGAGGTCATCGATCAGGGAGTTGACCGAGTTCTCCATCCCTCCCCAGGAGCCCGTCGCGAGGCCGATGCGCAGTCGCTGGCGCGTCTTGCCTTCCTTGCCGACGACTTGTCCGACGTGCTCGAGCTGCTGCGCAAAGTGCTGATTGGTCGAGACGATATCGTTAAACGTGTCGGCGATCTTGCCGAGCAGGCCGGGTGCGTCGCCCGCCATGCGCACCGAGAAATCCCCCATCCGCATCGCCTGCAATGCGCGCAGAAGGTGCTGGAGCTCGCGTCCCTCAGCGGAGCCATTGGGGAGCGGAGTGGCGTGATCCTCGACGGCTACATTTGCGGCTTCGCTCACGCTCATGTCACACCCTCAGTTTCGCCACGGAGAGGCCGAATACCAACGGGGATACGGAAGGGTGACGGCTGCCTGCGATGCTACATGACCACTGAGGCCACAAGGCCCTTGCGACACTCAGCGCCCGCTTCCCAATGCGCCCGCTTCCCAATCCCCGTTCGCCTAGGACGCAAAACGCGCAATGTCGCGATGGGTTCCCACGCATTTCAGGTTTTTTGTTGGGATGCCGGAGCGCAGGAATGCGGGGCTCCGGCTGGCTAGGCCCCTGTAGTGGGAACTTGCCGCATGGCGGTTCCCTTCGGGGGCTCTGGATTGCCCGAAGCGCAGCGAGCCAGAGCGCCAAGCTTCGTTTTTTCGCTGAAATGAACCTTTATAGTGGCCGCAGCGACATACAACATGCATGGCGTCGTCGTGTTGGGTTGCCTGCATGGCTGGTGTGGCTGACGAGGCCCCGCTGATCGCACGAATTGCCGCCGGCGACACCGCCGCTTTGCGGGAGTTGTTCGCACGCCATCACATTCGCGTCTACCGGTTCATCCTCAGGCTGGTCCGGAACCCGGCACCGGCGGAAGAGCTCACCAACGAAGTGTTTCTGGAGGTGTGGCGGAATGCAGGAAGATTTGAGGGGGCCTCCTCCGCGATCACCTGGATGCTGTCGATCGCCCATCATCGGGCCGTCAGCAGCCTGCGGAAACGCCGCGATCAGGGCTGGGACGAGAGGGCAGCCGCAGCGATCCCCGACACTGCCGACGATCCCGAGGTGGCGGCCCAGAAGATCGACAAGGGAGCAATCCTGCGTCGGTGCCTCGACGCGCTCTCACCCGAACACAAAGGCATCGTCGACCTCGTCTACTATCACGAGATGTCGATCTCCGAGGCGGCAGAAGTCCTGCAAATCCCCGAGAACACCGTGAAGACGCGGCTGTTCCATGCCCGCAGACGGCTCTCCGAATTGCTCGAGCGGGCCGGAATCGATCGAGGTTGGCCATGAATGAAGACGTCGAACGCGCGGAGATCGAGAAGCTGTTGCCCTGGTATGTGACGGGAAGGCTCGGGCGCGCCGACACGAGCAAAGTAGAGAATTACTTGGATGTGTTGGCCCAACTGGACCTGATACGCGCCGAGCGCCAGGAGACCGTACATGCCAACGAGGCGATGGGTTGGCCTCCCTCGGGCATGCGCGACCGACTGATGGCTTCGCTGCCACCGGTGCGAGCTGGACACTCCGGTCGCTGGCTGGCGAGTGTCGTCGATTTCTTCACGCTGCCGACGGCACGGCGCGTACAGTGGGTGGCGTTCGTTGCTGCACTATTCGTGCTCGCGCAAGCGGCCCTGATTACAAGCCTGCTCGTGCGCAGCAGTGATCAGACGTATCAGGTGGCCGCCGGTGCGTCGCAAGCTGACGGTTTGTCGGCGCTCATCGCGTTTTCCGACGACGCAAAGGCGCCAGCTATCGAGCGATTGCTGGCCGAATTCGACGCAAATATCGTCGACGGTCCCAAGCCGGGAGGCGTATACAAGATCAGGCTGCGGACCCTCGACAAATCCCGGCCCACCCAGGATGCACTTCTAAGCAAGCTCGCGGAACGGCGCGATGTCGTCCGCATTGTCTTACCAAGCACGGATTGATGTGTGAATCGCAAATGGCTCGACCCGTAACGGCGTGGCGTTCCCTGGGTAAGGGCAGCTGGCATGCGCCTAGCGCAAAATTGGCGGCCATCTGTCTGCTGGGCTCGTGTGTCGTGCTGCTTTTGCCGATCGCCGGCACCGTGGCGGCTGGTCGCCATGCCGCTACAAGCCACTCGGGCGCGGTTGCCGGAACGGGCCGTTCCGCAGGTGCCCGGCTGCAGGTCGGTCGCGCCCACGTCAGTGGAAGACGCGAATTCCGCCGCTCTGCCGTTTCCAGGACGCTTGCCCGGCATAGGGATCAGCGGGCTGCGAAACACGCACGGCGCCACGACCATCCTTCGCCGCGCTCTGCACCCGCCGAGGTATCCGGGCAATCCCTGTCCTCAATCCCGCACCGCAGCCAGAGTATGCCCCCAGGCCAGCTGTTGCCCCCGCCGGTGCCCCGGCAGATTCTGGTCCTGCTCGATCAGGATCAGCCGCAAGCCCTTGGCCGAGCGCTCGCCCGCACGTATCGCCTGGACCGTATCAGCAGCGCGCCTGTCCCATTGCTCGGCGCTCGCGCTGAGCTCATGCGCGTGCGGGAAGAACGCTCGCTAGATGCCGTACTCGCCGCGTTGCAGGGCGATACGCGCGTCCGCTCCGCCCAGCCCAACCAGCGGTATCTCCAGACTGGCGGCGCCAGCTCGCGCTCTTTGCAATCAGCGGAGGCTCATCGGCCCTCCTCGGAACAAAGCAATCGACGCCGTCCCGACCCAGCCATCCCTCAATACGGACCGCGCAAGCTGAGGCTGCCGGAAGCCCATCAGTTGGCGCGAGGCCGTAACGTCGTCATTGCCGTCATCGACTCTGCCGTCGACACGGGGCATCCGGACTTGCAGGACGCTGTCTCGCGCTCGTTCAATGCCGCCGGGCGACCAGATGGTATGCCGGATTACCACGGTACCGCCGTAGCCGGGATCATCCGTTCCCACGGCCTGGTCGAGGGCGCAGCGCCGGAATCCAAGATCTTGGCGGTGCGCGCTTTCCGCGCGGGCGGTGAGCGCGCGTTCCCGGAGACGACCACGCATATTCTCATAACGGCTGTCGATTGGGCCGTGAGGAATGGCGCCAGGGTTCTCAATATGAGCTTCATCGGCTCGCATGATCCGGCGCTTCAGCAAGTCCTGCACGCGGCCAATCAGAAAGGTGTCGTAGTCGTTGCTGCAGCGGGCAATGGTGGGCCTGGCGCTCCTCCCGTGTACCCCGGAGCCTATCGGGGAGTGATTGCCGTAACGGCCGTCGATGAAGCCGACCGGCGCTACGAGCACGCCAATCGCGGCAGCTATGTCGCCGTTGCGGCTCCCGGTGTCGACATTCTGGCGCCCGTGGAGCGCGGCGGTTACGCCTACGTGTCCGGTACGTCGTTTGCGGCCGCTTACGTCAGCGGCATCGCTGCGCTCCTGCTGGAACGCGACCCCAACCTAAATCCGAAGTCTGTCGCTGACCTCCTTGCATCTGCCGCCGAGGACCTTGGGCCGGTCGGTCGCGACGATGACTTCGGCGCCGGGCGCGTCGACGCGTACGCCTCGCTGGAGCTCCTGGCCCATGATCTGGCCGCCAAGCGAGGTGAATTGGCGCAGCCCTGAGTCCCTGACGAGAACGACATCAGGTGCTGATGGCGGGCTGCCCTCTCCGCTCCGCCGCCATCCTGAGCCGATCAGAAATTCTCCTCCCCTTTGAACCGCGGCGATCCCCTGTGCGACTAACCATCAGGCCCTTGGTGCCCAGTGGGCGTCAACCGCGCCGGTCACGACGGGGAACGGCTACAAAGGCAAAGGAGAAGACCATGAACTTGAAGTTTGTCGCCTCCGGCGTGGCGGCTCTCGCCATGCTGGCATTCGCGAGCGCATCCGAACCTGTTCAGGCGCGAGGCCATGGAGGTCACGGCCATGGCCGTGCCCATATGGGAGCTGGCGGTTGGGCGCCGCGCTTTTCGAGCGCCCGGCAATTCTCCAGCCACCGTCACTTCGCCGTTCGCCGCTTTCGGCATCATCGCCGGTTCGCCGTTGTGGGTGCTTATCCCTACGCTTACGGCGATGGCTGCTACTGGCTAAGGCGCCGGGCGCTGTATACGGGCAGCTCGTATTGGTGGCGTCGCTACTACGCTTGTCGGCACGGATACTACTGACATTATTGGGGGAGGCATGGGGCCCGCGCGGCTTTTTTGCGCGGTCCCCATTGCGATCGGCCCCCAGGATTCCATCCGACATCGGATCAGCATCCTCTGCGTTCTCGATTCCGGTAGACCTGAGCCGTCGAATGAGCCGTCTTCAACGGCCGTTTCGGGCTCGTGGGCTCGCATGACCTCCTTGCCATTGCCGTGCAGCGGCAGCGCTTGAAGCGCCAGATTGCATTGGGCGGCGCCATCCGCAGCGGCTTCAGCGCCGACGCGAACTGGGATGCCAAGCCCTTGAACGTGCAAAATCTCAGAACACTTCCCTGGAATGCTTGGTTCCGGAAGAGTAACCTTGCGCGCAAGCCCGCGCTAAATGTGAACTCGGGCGCTCGAGTACCGGGGAAAAGAAGGAGAATTGCCGTGGCCGTAGTCGAGACGCAAAAGCAAGGCGATATCGCCGTCATCCGCATGGACAATCCGCCCGTCAATGCGCTGGGCCATGCCCTGCGCGTGGGGCTCGAGAAGGCCTTCGCCGAGGCCAACGCCGATGCGGGCGTGAAAGCCATCGTGCTGACGGGGACGGGGCGGTTCTTCTCCGCCGGCGCCGACATCACCGAGTTCAAGGGCGAGATGAAGGAGCCCAACCTGC
Organism: Alphaproteobacteria bacterium; assembly: GCA_005888525.1. Taxonomy (GTDB): domain Bacteria; phylum Pseudomonadota; class Alphaproteobacteria; order Rhizobiales; family Hyphomicrobiaceae; genus AWTP1-13. The sequence continues at coordinate 659 of VBAB01000161.1, read as the reverse complement.
CGCCGCTCATCGACAAGATCGAGGCGGGGAATAAGCCCGTGGTCGCGGCCGTCAACGGCACCGCGCTGGGCGGCGGGCTCGAGCTGGCGCTCGGGTGCCACTATCGGGTCGCCGCCAAAGACGTGCGCCAGCTGGGACTGCCGGAGATCAAGCTCGGCATCATTCCGGGCGCCGGCGGCACGCAGCGGCTGCCGCGCGCGGTTGGCGTCGAGCAGGCTCTGCAGATGATCACCACCGGTGCGTTCATCGACGCCGCCAAGGGAGCGGCTGCCGGCCTGATCGACAAAGTCGCCGACGGCGACGTGGTGGCCGCGGCCGTTGCGTTTGCCAAGGAGCAGATCGGCAAGCCGCCGCGGCGCATCGGCGAGAAGAAGATCGACAAGGCGTCGATACCCGCCGGCCTGTTCGAGAAGGCCCGGGCGTCGATCGCGCGGCATCCGAGCGGGCCGATCGCTCCGAAGGCGGCGATCGACGCGGTGGAGGCGGCGACGAACCTACCGCTCGCCCAAGGCAACGCACGCGAGCGCGAGGTTTTCCGGGAGGCGGCGGCAAGCCCCTATGCGCGGGCCCTGCAGTACGCATTCTTTGCCGAGCGCCAGGCCGCCAACCTTCCCGGTATCGGCCCGGACGCAAAGCTGCGCAACGTCGAGACGGTCGGC
>VBAB01000160.1 GCA_005888525.1 Alphaproteobacteria bacterium | reverse complement strand
GTTGCCGTCGACGGGCGTCGCCCGCGCGCCGAAGGCGATGGCCGCGATTGCCGCCGCCGTATAGGGTCCGATGCCCGGCAGATCGCGTAGCTCGTCTTCCGTTTGCGGGAAGCGGCCGCCGAAGCGCTCGGCGACAATCCTGGCGCACTCGTGCAGATTGCGCGCGCGGCTGTAGTAGCCGAGCCCCGCCCACGCCGCGAGCACGTCGTCGAGCTTTGCCGCCGCCAGTGCCTCCACCGTCGGCCAGCGCGCGAGGAAGCGCTCGTAGAAGGGGATGACGGCAGCGACCGTGGTCTGCTGCAGCATGATCTCCGACAGCCAGACCGCGTAGGGGTCCGCCGCGCGCCCCGCCCGCGCCCGCCACGGCAGGTCCCGGCGCTCTCGGTCGTACCAATGCAGCAGCGCGCTCGCCGTATCCTGCCCAGCGAGGCGGAATTGCAGTTGTTTTCTTGCCACACCAGCCATGGGCCTCTCACAGGCCTCGGGGGACGGGCTCGTTCCAGGCCGTCGCGAATCATTTAGCCCATGGTAGGCGCTGCACCAGTCGGCGGATACCGGCCGAGCCAAAGTCTCGCGAGCAATCCACCATGACCTCGATGCCTCCCCGCCGTCCCTCGCCCCCTGCGGCCGCCCGCCCCCGCGAGGCCGTCGCGTTTACCCGCAAGCGCCCCGGCCCACTCTACGGCGTCAAGGCGGTCGGCAGCTTCCTGCCGGGACTGACGCGCAAGGCCTTCGAAAAGTACGGGTTTTCGGCCGCCAGCCTGGTCACCGACTGGGCCACCATCGTCGGCCGGGAGCTCGCCGCCTGCACGGCTCCGGAGCGCTTGAAGTGGCCGCGTGCCGAGCGGACCGACGACGATGCCGGCAAGGGCCGCCCGGGGGCGACGCTGGTGCTGCGGGTCGATGGCGGGCGCAGCCTCGACGTACAGCACGGCGCCCGACAGATCATCGAGCGGATCAATGCCTATTTCGGCTACGCGGCGGTGGCTGAGCTGCGCATCGTGCAGGCTCCCGTCGGTGTCGAGGGCGAGCTGACGCGCCTGGCGCCCCGTCCGGCCGCGCCGCCGCTGACGTACGAGGTAGCGCACATCGCCGATCCCGCGTTGCGCGATGCCCTTGCCAGGCTGGGCGCCGAGGTCAAGGCAGGCCGCTGAGGAAGCCTCCAAGGTTGCTGGCAGCACGAAGGTCGCGGCAAAAAGCGCCACTCACGCCGATTTGCCTTATTCGCACCAGAACCTATGTTAATTGGGTGCAATCTGCCGACGACTCTGACGGCGCAAGGCTCTGTCACGCCCAAACGTACGAGGAACAATCCCGTGACCGATCTACCGTCCGCCCCGTGGGGCGACCACTGGCGCAACCGGCGCGAGGCGCTGAAACTGGCGGCAGGCGCCGCCGCCCTCTTCGCCGCTGCGGCCTGGGGGCTCGCGCAACCCGCGCTGGCGCAGCGCAAGAAGGCCGGCCCGACCGACGTTTCGGTGGAAGAGCTGATGAAGCCCGGCCCCCTGCCCGATCTCGTCCTCGGCAACGCGGAAGCGCCCATCACCGTGGTCGAATACGCCTCCATGACCTGCGGCCATTGCGCCAACTTCCACACCAAGGTCTTCCCGACGCTCAAGGAGAAGTACGTCGACACGGGCAAGGTGCGCTTCATCATGCGCGAGTTTCCCCTCGACAACCTGGCGGCGGCCGCCTCCATGCTGGCGCGATGCGCCGGCGAGGGCAACACCCTCCCGTTCATCTCGGTGCTCTTCGCCAAGCAGGATGACTGGGCCTTCGTCAAGGGCGACCCGCGGCCGGAGCTCCTGAAGTTCGCCAAGCAGGCCGGCTTCACGCAGGAGAGCTTCGAGAAATGCCTGACCGACCAGAAGCTGCTCGATGACATCTCGGCCGTCCGCGCACGAGCCGCGGACACGTTCGGGGTCAACTCCACGCCGACGTTCTTCATCAATGGCAAGAAGATGAGCGGGGGCCCGACGCTGGACGAGTTCGACAAAGCCTTCGGTTCTCTTTTGAAGAGCTGACGGGGTCAAGACGAGGGGTGCATTGCCGGGCCGCCAGACTGTATCTGCGTTGATCGTGGCTGCCGCGCTCGCCGGCTGCACCGGCGAAGGTCCCACGCTCGGCAGCCTTTCGAGCGGCGTGGAGGCTACGGCCGCCCTGCAACAGCCCGGTGCTACGCTGGATTTGCCTGCGGCCTACAATCCTTTCAGCGACCGGCCCGCGAGCACGGTCGGCCGCCGCGAGGTCATGGAAAACCCCTCGGTCGCGGAGATCATGAAGACGGGTGATCTCCCCGAGATGGCGCTTGGCCGTAACGACGCCCCGGTCACCATCGTGCAGTACGCATCGATGACATGCCCCCATTGCCGCCAGTTCCAGATCGAGACCTTTCCGGTGCTCAAGCGCGAGTACATCGATACCGGCAAGGTGCGCTACGTGCTGCGCGCCGAGTTCCCGATCGGCAAGCAATCCGGCCTCGCTACCATCGCGCTCAGGTGCGCAACCCCCGGCAAGTACTTTGCGCTTTACGACAAGCTCATGCGCCAGCAGACCTCCTGGGTCAGCCAGGAGGTGCGTCCGGACCCGATCTTCAAGGTTGCCGCGCAGGTGGGGATGACGCGGGCACAGTTTGACAGCTGCCGCGAGAATCGCGGCATGATCGACGCGCTCAACGGGATCAAGGAGCGCGGGCGAACGCTCGGCATCATCGGCACGCCGAACTTCTTCGTGCAAGGCAAGCTCGTGAAGTCCGTGATCGGCATCAAGGAGATCCGCGAGATGGTGGACCCCATCCTTGCGGGCCGCGTCGCCGCATCGGACGCCACCGCCAAGGCCCGCTGAGCCTAGTGTGTGTGTGTAGGTTGGGTCGAGCGAAGCGCTGACCCAACACCCGCATAGCAAACCGCCTTGTGTTGGGTCATCGCTGAATGCTCGACCCAACCTACGCTAGGTACTCGTCGTCATGCACATCAATCGGCTGCGGCTGCTGGGCTTCAAGTCCTTCGTGGAGCCGACCGAGCTCGTGATCGAGACGGGGCTGACCGGCGTCGTCGGCCCCAACGGCTGCGGCAAATCGAATTTGCTGGAAGCGCTGCGCTGGGTGATGGGCGAGACCTCGCACAAGAGCATGCGCGCGGCCGCCATGGACGACGTGATCTTCTCCGGCACCCAGACCCGTCCTGCCCGCAACACTGCGGAGGTGACGATCTTCATCGACAACTCGGGCCGGCAGGCGCCCACCGAGTTCAACGCCCACGACATCCTGGAGGTGACGCGCCGCATCGAGCGCGAGGCGGGCTCGGCCTTCCGCATCAACGGCCGCGAGGTGCGCGCGCGCGACGTGCGCATCCTGTTCGAGGATGCCGCCACCGGCGCTCGCTCGCCGGCTCTCGTGCGCCAGGGCCAGATCGGCGAGCTGGTCAACGCCAAGCCCGAGCAGCGCCGCCGCATCCTGGAGGACGCCGCCGGCATCGCCGGCCTGCACAGCCGCCGGCACGAGGCAGAGTTGCGCCTCAAGGCGGCAGAGGGCAACCTCGCCCGCATCAACGACATCCTGGGCCAGCTCAACTCGCAGATCGAGAGCCTGAAGCGCCAGGCCCGGCAGGCGCGGCGCTACAAGGAGATCTCGGGCGAGATCCGCAAGCTCGACGCCGTCGTGCTGCATCTGCGGTGGGTGGAGGCGCAGGCCCAGGTCGACGGCGAGGAGGCCAATCTCGCGGCAGCGCTGGAGAAGGTCGGCCACGCCACCGAGACCGAGTCCAAGGCGCTCCGCGCAGAAGCCGACGCGGCCGCGCAGCTGCAGCCGCTGCGCGACCAGGAGGCGGCCAAGGGCGCCATCCTCGCCCGCTTCAGAATAGAGCAGGACAACCTGGAGCGCGAGGCGCAGCGCACCGCCGACCGGCAAAGGGAGCTGGAGGCGCGCGTCGAGCAGCTCGTGCGCGACATGGCGCGCGAGGAGACGCTGATCGCCGAGGCCAAGGAGACGCTGGAGCGTCTCGAGGCCGAAATAGCCTCGCTGGCCAACACGGCGCGCCTGGCGGCCGACTTCGAGCAGAAGGCCCTCGCCGCGCACGATCAGGCGGAGACCGCGCTCGGGGTCGCCGAGACCCGCCTGAGCGAGCTCACCACGGCGGCAGCCGAGGCGCGCGCGCGCCGGCAGAGCCTGGAGACGCAGAAACGTGAGCGCCTGGATCGCGTCGCCAAGCTCGAGCGCCAGCTCGTCGCGCTCGAGGCCCAGACGCGCGAGATCGTCGGCCGCGCCCCGGATGCCTCCAAGCTCAAGGCCGCAACCGAGCTCGGCCAGCAGCTGATGGCCGAGATCGCCGGCATCGAGGCCGAGACGCTCGCCGCCGAGGAAGCGGTGCAGGCAACCGCCGCCGAGGCCAAGGCGAAGAGCGACACGGCAGTTGAGGCCGGTCTCGCTGCCGGCCAGCTCAAGACTGAGGTCGAGACGCTCGCCAAGCTGCTCACGCCCGTGGGCGACAGCGGTCTGCCGCCGATCCTCGATCAGATCAAGGTGGAGGCGGGGTACGAGATGGCGCTCGCCGCAGCGCTCGGCGACGATCTCGATGCGCCCATCGCGCAGGAGGCGCCCATGCATTGGCGCCTGAACGCGCCGGCAGAGCCGGACCCGGCCTTGCCCTCCGGGGTCGAGCCCCTGGTCGCCCACGTTACGGGCCCCCCCGAGCTGACGCGCCGCCTGCGCCAGATCGGCGTCGTCGACGCCACGGACGGCGCGCGTCTGCAGCGTCGCCTCGAGCCCGGACAGCGCCTGGTCTCCAGCGAAGGCCATCTGTGGCGCTGGGACGGCTTCGTCGCCGCCGCGCAGGTGTCGACCGCCGCCGCCTCGCGCTTGGCCGAGCGCAGCCGATTTGGCGCGTTGGCGCGCCAGGAGGCCGATATGCGCCGCACGGCCGAGGCCGCCCGTGCCGGCGCCGAGGAGGCGGCCGAGCGCCTGCGCACGGTGCAGGGCGAGGAGCGTCGCCTGCGTCAGCTGTGGCGCGAGGCGCAGGGCAAGCTCGCGCAGACTCGCGACGTGCTCACCGCCATGGAGCGGCAGGCACGCGAGACCGAGGCCAGGATCGCGGCGGTGGCCGACGCCCGCGGCCACGCTCAAGAAGCGCTGGCCGAGGCGCACACTCAGTTGTCCGAGACCGACACAGCCGCGCAGGCGCTCGCCGGCACCGAGGGCCTCGACGCCGATCTGGCGGCGGCGCAGACCGCGGCGGCCGATCTGCGCTCGCGTGTCAGCGAGGGCCGCACCGAGCTGATCACGCTCGAGCGCGAGCACCGGGGGCGCACGGAGCGGCAGGCGGCGATTGGCCTCGAGCAGCAGCGCTGGCGCACGCGCTCGGCCGGCGCCGGCCAGCAGATCGCGACGTTGAAGGAGCGCATCGTCGGGGCCGAGGCCGAGCTCGCCAAGCTCGCCGAGCTTCCCGCCATGGTCGAGCAGCAGCGCCAGAAGCTCATGACCGAGCTCGCCAAGGCGGATCAGGAGCGGCGATCGGCCGCCGACGCGCTCGCCGCCGCCGACACCTTCCACCGGCAGGCCGCCCAGGCGCTGCGCGCCGCACAAGTCGCCGTGGCCGACGAGCGCGAGGCGCGTGCGCGCATCGAGGCGAGGCTCGAGAACGCGCGCACGCGGCGGGCCGAGGAGGCGCGGCGCATCCGCGACCAGCTCGGTTGCGCGCCCGATGGTTGCTTGGCCGTAGCCGAGCTGTCGCCGCAGGCCGAGCTGCCGACGCTGGAGCAGGCAGACAGCCAGCTCACGCGCCTCAAGGCCGACCGGGAGCGGCTGGGCGGCGTCAATCTGCAGGCGGACGAGGACCTGACCACTCTCACCCAGCAGTTCGACAGCCTGGACAAGGAAAAGAGCGACGTCGAGGAAGCCATCGCCAAGCTGCGCTCCGGCATCGGCCAGATCAACGGCGAGGCCCGCGGCCGCCTGCAGAGCGCCTTCGACACCGTCAACGGCCACTTCCAGCGCCTGTTCACGACGCTCTTCGGCGGCGGCGATGCGCGACTCGAGATGGTGGAGGCCGAGGACCCGCTGGAGGGCGGCCTCGAGATCGTCGCCAAGCCGCCCGGCAAGAAGCCGGCCACGTTATCCCTGCTGTCGGGCGGCGAGCAGTCGCTCACCGCTCTGGCGCTGATCTTCGCCGTGTTCCTGACCAACCCGTCGCCGATCTGCGTGCTCGACGAGGTGGACGCGCCGCTCGATGATGCCAACGTCGACCGCTTCTGCACGCTGATGGAGAAGATGGCGTCCGAGACGGCGACCCGCTTCATGGTCATCACCCACCACCCGATGACGATGGCGCGCATGAACCGCCTGTTCGGCGTGACGATGAGCGAGAAGGGCGTGAGCCAGCTCGTCTCCGTCGACCTCGAGACGGCGCAGTCGTTCACCGTTGCGGCTTGAAGTGTCATCCCGGTGCTTGTCACCGGGATCCAGGCATCAGCAAGCGCCGACGTTCGCGGATTGCTGGATACCGGGGACAAGCCCCGGTATGACAACCGCGGACTTTGCTGAGAACAAATGCAGCCATGGACGTCCTCGTAGACCTCGACGGCACGCTGGTCGACCCGAAGCCGGGGCTGATCGGTTCCATCCAGTACGCGCTGGACAAGCTCGGGCATCCGGTGCCGCCGGCCGACGAGCTGCTCTGGATGATCGGCCCGCCGTTGCGCGTGTCGTTTCCTAAGCTCTTGGGCTCGGCGGACCGCACCGAAGAGGCCATCGCTCACTACCGTGAGAGCTACTTTCGCGGCGGCATGTACGACGCCGTCGTCTACGACGGCATGCCCGCGGCGCTGGAGGCGCTCGGCTCCGCCGGGTGCCGGCTGTTCGTCGCCACCTCCAAGGCCCACCACTACGCCCGGCCCATCCTGGAGCATTTCGATCTCGCCCGGCACTTCGCCGGCATCCACGGCCCCGAGCTCGACGGCACCA
>VBAB01000159.1 GCA_005888525.1 Alphaproteobacteria bacterium | reverse complement strand
AATAGGGCCACACGTAGAGGCGGTTGTTCTCCAGATCGCGCCCCAGCGGGAGCACCACGTAGCCGGCATCCAGGATCTCGGCCAGCGCCGCCAGGATCTCCCGGCCTTCGCCGTCGCCGGAGATCTGCCTCCAATGCGCGACGGGATCGCCCACCGAGGCGGCGCCGAGATCGGGCTTGAGCTCGTTGAGCTCCCACGCATGCCGCAGCTCCTCGATCCGGCCCGACTTGACGGCGGCCAGGATGGCCTCGCGCATGTCCTGGACGGGCGCCGGCAGGCTCTCGGTGCCATAGCGGATATCCGGGGCGGGCGCGGGTGCCGATTGCTTGCTTCTCGTGCTGCCGGACTTCTGTTTGGCGGACTGAGATAAGCCGGGGGAGACCCAGCCAAGGCAATGGACAAGGGGGAACTGCACCAGTAGGAATAGCCCGACGACGCGCAGCACTGTCCGCTCGCCCTGCGTCATCGGGAGGTTCCTCTTGCTACCGAGCCGGTCGCCTCTTGGCGGCGCGCCTGCGGGCATGCCCCGAGCATCGGACCCATCTTGCGACTACGCCGCCGATGAGCCTAGCAGGGTCTCAGCGCGGATGCCGGCGATCCCGTAGGTCCGCCGTGGCTTACATTCCCAACCCCTTCATCATACCAGTCGGCGTGGCCATGGGCATCCTGCTCGCCATGCCCTTTGGACCGATCAACCTGCTCGGCATCCAGCGCGCCGTCGAGCGCGGCTTTTTCGGCGGCATGGCGGCCGGGATCGGCATCATGGCCGGAGACGGGTTGATCGCGCTCGGCGCCGCCCTGGGCGTCAACGCCATCTCCGGCGCCATACGGCAATACCGCACGGTAATTCAGATCGTCGGCGGCGTTGCCCTGCTGGGCTTCGGCATCAGGCTCTATCTGGCGCGCGCGGCGGTCGCCACCGAGGCGCATGCCGAGAAGGCGTCGCTGCGGGACTATATCTGGGACATCCCGCAGATGTTCATCCTCACCCTCACCAACCCCGCGGCGCTGCTGGGGCTGATCGCCATCTTCGGCGGCGTGAGCTCCTTCGTGGAGGTCGAATCCTATATCGATGCCTTCACGATGGTGGCCGCCATCATGGGCGGCAGCTTCCTTTATTGGTTCGTCGTGTCGCAGTTCATCGCCACCATCCGCCACCGCCTGGACGTTGTCCGGCTCGGGCAGATCAATCGTATCGCCGGCCTCGTGCTGATCGGCTTCGGCTGCGTCCTGATCGGCGAGATGGTGGTCAAGCGGCTGCGCTTCTGGTGAGCCGGATCGAGACGCGCGCCCAAGCTGCAGGCGCTACTGGCGCGACCGGTAGAGCGTGAACTCGCCTTTTTGCACGCGCGGCACCAGGCCATTCACCAGGGATACGACGGAATCCTCTCCGTACGACGCCACCAGATCGGTGAGCGCCGTGTAAAGGGCGGCATAAGCCATCATTTCAGGCGCTATCCCGCTTCCCGTTCCCTCCTCCCATGCCTCGAGAATGAAATGGAGCGCCTTCATGCGCGCGTCGTCGCCTCCGGCGGGTCCGAATGCCTGCATATCCAATCCCCCACGCCAGATCTGCGAAGCGTTGCCTGCCAGGCATCGCCGCGCGCGGCACCAGCCATCGTGCCTAGAGCGGTTCCTGATGGAAGCGCTTCGGCTTCCACGCAGGAATGTGAATCTCGCTCCAAACTAGAGAAGTAGAGCACGATCCACGCTTCAGCCTCCGACGTTGCATTCGAGGCGATGTCATTCAAATCTGAAGCGATTCCTGCTTAGCATGGCTGATCTGCGGCGGTATCTTCTACAACGGTTAACGGTTAATCGGCTTTGAGCGGACAAGTCGCCTGTGAATGCTCCACCGCCTGAAAGGCGGTGGCTTCAGATTACGGCTTAAAGCCGGATCGGTCCGCCTCCGGCGGACTCTGGTGGACTCGTGTCACGTTGAAGTCGTCGCCCAGACTCGGCGGCGTGTAGTTCTTGATGTATTCGGCTCATGGCCGCTACTCGCAACCCAATAGCATCTGGCCCCCACGGTGTTGGTCCCACTAGCGCTTGCGCAAGATCCAAGTCCCATGCCGCCTAAAGGCGTGGGGTTTTCTGATCCCCTATCGGGGACTCTAAACGCGCTCCAGGATCACGGCGATGCCCTGGCCGACGCCGATGCACATGGAGACCAGCGCATAGCGGCCGCCGGTGCGCTGCAGCTGGCGGGCGGCGGTCAGCGCCAGGCGCGTGCCGGACGCGCCCAGCGGGTGGCCGACGGCGATGGCCCCGCCGTTGGGATTGACGCGGCTGTCGTCGAAGGCCACGCCGAAGCCCTTGAGGCAGGCCAGCACTTGCGCGGCGAAGGCCTCGTTGATCTCGATCACGTCCATGTCTTTCAGGTCGAGGCCGGCGCGCTCCAGCGCCTTCTTGGCCGCCGGCACCGGCCCAAAGCCCATGGAGCGCGGCGGCACGCCCGCCACTCCCGTGGCGATCACGCGCACGAGCGGCTTGACGCCCGCCTTGTCGCCGGCGTCGCGGCTGGCCACGATCAGCGCCGCCGCGCCGTCGTTGATGCCCGACGCATTGCCGGCCGTGGTCACGCCGTCGGGGAACAGCGCCCTGAGCTTCTGCAAGGTCTCGATGGTGGTCTCGGGCCGGGGATGCTCGTCTTCGCTCACCACCAGGTCGGGCTTGCCCTTGCCCTGGGGAAGCGAGACGGGCTTGATCTCGCTCTTGAAGAAGCCTTCCTTGGCGGCAAGCGCGTATTTTTGCTGCGAGCCGAGCGCGAACTTATCGCAGTCCTCGCGCTTGAGCTGATAGTCGCGCGCCAGGTTGTCGGCCGTCTGCGGCATGGTGTCGGCGCCGAACAGGCTCTCGATCTTGGGGTTGGGGAAGCGCGCGCCGAGCGAGGAATCGAACACCTTGAAATCTTTGCCGAAGGCCTGCTCGGCCTTGCCGACCACGAAGGGTGCCCGCGTCATGCTCTCGACGCCGCCGGCCACGCACACATCGGCCTCCCCGCAGGTGATGGCGTGCGAAGCCGCGGCCAGCGCGTTGAGCCCCGAGCCGCACAGCCGGTTGTGCACGGCTCCGGGCGTCTCGACCGGCAGTCCCGCCAGCAGCAGCGCGTGGCGTGCGACGTTGCGGCTGTCCTCGCCGGCTTGCGATGCGCAGCCGACCGCCACGTCATCGATGATCTCCGGAGCGAAGCCCGAGCGCGCCACCACCTCCTTGACGACGCAGGCCAACAGATCGTCGGGACGGACGCGCGACAAGGCGCCCGCGTGCCGGCCGAACGGCGTGCGCAGTCCGTCATAGATGTAGGCTTCGAGCATGGCCTCGCCTCCCCTGCGGCAATGATGTTGAATAGCTGCGTCTCGGCGCGGCCGATGCCGGCTCGGCTCAGCGCGGCTTGTCGGCCGGTTTGTACACCTTGGGGCCGCGCAAGGCGAGCACCAGCTCGGCCATGATGGAGATGGCGATCTCCTGCGGGCTCTGCGCGCCGATGTTGATGCCGATCGGCGAGTGGATACGTTTGATCTCCTCCTCGCTGAAGCCGGCATCGGCCAGGCGCTGCGTGCGCTTGGCGTGATTGCGCCGGGAGCCCAGCGCGCCGACGTAGAAGCACTCCGAGCGCATGGCGAGCTTGAGGGCCTCGTCGTCGATGTGCCCGACGTGGGCCAGCGCCACCACGGCGGTGTAGGCGTCGAGCCCGATCTTCGGGATGGTGTCCTGCGGCCACTCGGTGTCGAGGCGGATGCCGGGGAAGCGCGTCTCGGCGGCGAAGGCCGTGCGCGGGTCGATCACCGTCACCTCGTAGCCGGCGATCTTCACCAGCTGCGCCAGGATCTGGCCGATGTGGGTAGCACCGATGATGAGCACGCGAGCCGGCGGCACCATGGCGTGCACGAACACCTCGCCGTCGGGCGTATCCATCAACTCGCTCTCGCCGCTCTCGAGGCGCTCCTTGATGGCGGCGTCGGCGTTGCGGTCGTCGCGGCCGAACAGCTCGTGGCGGCCGTCGGCCAGGCGGGTGCGCACGACGAGGCCGCGCCGGTTGGTGCGTGCGTCGAGCGCGCGGGTGATGAG
>VBAB01000158.1 GCA_005888525.1 Alphaproteobacteria bacterium | reverse complement strand
CGATGGCGAAGGCATCCATGCCCTCGGCGATGGCGTCGCGCACCGTGAAGCGCGGGTCCAGCGCCGAGCCCGGGTCCTGCATTACGATCTGGATCTGGCGCCGGTAGGGATGAAAGGCATCCGGCGAGAGCGAAGTCAGGTCGATGCCCCGGAACCAGATGTTGCCGCCGGTCGGCTCGACCAGCTGCAGAATGGCGCGTCCCACCGTGGTCCTGCCGCAGCCCGACTCGCCGACCAGGGCAAGCGTCTCGCCCGGGAAGATCGTGAGGTCGACGCCGTCGACGGCGCGCACGTGCCCGCTCACGCGCTGCAGGACGCCGCTGCGGACCGGGAACCAGGTGCGAAGGGCGCGGATTTCGAGAAGCGCGTCGGCGCTCAAGACCGTCATGGCTGCACTTCCCGTTCCACGAGATGGCAGCAGGCGGCGTGCGTCGGCGATACGGGCGTGCGCACGGGCTCCTCGATCGGGCAGGGGGCGAACGCGAACGGGCAGCGCGTGTGAAAGCGGCAGCCCGACGGCCAATGGCCCGGCCGCGGAACCGTGCCTTTGATCTCCTCGAGCCGGTGCCCCCGCGCCTCCGCCTTAGGGATCGATCGCAGGAGGCCCTGCGTGTAGGGGTGACGCGGCCGGCTCAGCAGCTCCACTCGCGTGCCCTGCTCCACGATCTGGCCCGCATACATGACCGCCACCCGGTCGGCCACCTCGTTGACCACGCCGAAGTCGTGCGTGATGAGCAGCACCGCGGTGCCCGTCTTGGCGGAGAGATCGCGCAACAGCTCCAGGATCTGCGCGCGGATGGTGGCGTCGAGCGCGGTCGTCGGCTCGTCGGCGATCAGCAGGCGCGGCCGCATCGCCATGGCCATGGCGATCAGCACGCGCTGCTTGAGCCCGCCGGACAGCTGGTGCGGGTAGGCGACAAAGCGGCTTTTCGGATCGGGGATGCCGACCAGCCCGAAGAGCTCCATGACGCGGCCGCGCGCCTCCTCACGGGGAATGTCCGCGTGCAGCTCGATGGCCTCCATGACCTGATCGCCCACCGTCGTCACTGGATTGAGGCTCGTCATCGGCTCCTGGAAGATCATGCCGATCCTGGCGCCGCGAATGGCGCGCATGTCCGGCACGGAGAGCGAAAGCAGGTCGCGGCCCTCGAATTGGATGCGTCCCCCCGGCTCGATGCGACCGGGCTTGGGAATGAGCCGCATGATGGCGAGCGCCGTCATCGACTTGCCGCAGCCCGATTCGCCGACCAGCGCCAGCGTTTCGCCGGCGGCGACGGAGAGGCTCACCCGGTCGACCACGCGCATGTGGCCGCCCTCGCCGGGGAACGAGATGCTCAAGCCCTCGACCGCCAGCAGGGGAGAGCTCATCGCCCCTCCCTGCGCGTGCGCGGATCGATGATGTCGCGCATGGCGTCGGCGATGACGTTGACCGAAAGCACCAGCGTGAAAAGCGCCACCGAGGCGCCGGCCAAATTCCACCAGATGATCGGCGTGCGTGAGAGCTCGTTGCGCGCCTGGTCGATCATCTGGCCCCAGCTGCCGTCGAGCCCGATGCCGAGGTAGGACAGGATGGTCTCCGACAGAACCAGCGCCGTGAACGACAGCGCGAAGGTAATGATGACGAGGTGGGCGATGTTGGGCAGGATGTGCCGCCTGATGATCGTGCCGTCGCGAACGCCCAGCGCACGCGCCGCAGCGACGAAATCTGCCTCGCGCAGCTTGAGGGTCTCGCCCCGCGCGATGCGGCAGAAGTGTACCCATCCTGTTACGCCCAGGGCCACGCAGACCTGAACGGTGCCCTTGCCCAGCACCATGATGAGCGCGATCAGCAGCAGCAGGGAAGGCACGGATGCCAGCACCGTCATGGCGAAGAATACCGCGTCGTCGATGCGGCGGCCGAAATACCCGGCGGTCACGCCGAACAGCAGCGCAATGGGAATGACGACGAGGCTGGTCAGGCCGCCGATCAGCAGCGCCACGCGCATGCCCTTGAGCGTGCGGTAGACCACGTCGCGGCCGAGCAGATCGGTGCCCAGCGCGTGCGCTCCCGGGTGCAGGAGAGGCTGGCCGCCATAGAAGGCCACGCTCGCGAGCGGCGCCGAGTAGCTCGCCTCCTTGAAGGTCTCCGGCCGGAAGATGCGGTCGATGATGGTCCTCGCCCTGCCCGAGGTCAGGGCATTCGCCTCGCTCGCCGGGTCGACCCAGGAGATCGAGTCGAGAAGCGCGATGAAAAGGTAGACGGCAATCACTCCGATGGCGACCGGACGGCGGCGCCAGAGCTCGATGGCATTCTCGCGCCAGAAGCGGTCCCGGGCGGCGTATCGCCCGGCGTAGATCGCCCCGAGGATCAACAGCAGAACAATGATGTTGGAGACCCAGTGCACCCGACGCTCTCCTAGCGTTCCACCGTTGTCATCCCGGGCACAAGGCCCGGGATGACAACGTGGGTTTGTTGTTTGTGCTCCTCACAAGGCTACCCGAGCCGCACGCGAGGGTCGGCGAGGGCATAGCTGATATCGGTGAGGATCTGGCCCAGGATGAACAACAGCGCGCCCAGGTAGACCATGGTGCGCAGCGTCGAGAAGTCGTTGCCCTGGATCGCCTCTACCGTCAGGGCGCCGAGCCCGGGAATGCCGAAGAAGGACTCCAGCAGCAACACGCCGGTGAACAGAAACGGGATCTGCACGACGACATTGGTGAGAATGGGAATGAGCGCGTTGCGCAGCACGTGCCGCACCATGACGCGCGCATCCCCGCAGCCCTTGGCGCGCGCCGTGCGCACATAGTCGCGGCTGATCTCCTCCAGGAAAATCGTGCGATAGAACCGCGTGTCGGCGCCGAAGCCGGAGACGACTCCCACGAGAACCGGCAGCGCCAGGAAGCGTGCGATCACGGCCGGGTCGGGATCGAAGCCCGAGATCGGAAACCACTTGAGCAGCTGGCCGACCAGGTATTGGCCGGCGATGATGTAGAGCAGGCTGGCGACGCTCATCGTCAGCATGCACACGACGAGCATCAGACGGTCGACGTACGTCTCGCGGAAGAAGGCGACGAACAGGGCCACGGCCACGCTCAGCGCGAGACCAAACACGAACAGCGGTACCGTCAGGCTGAGGCTCGGTCCTGCCCCTTCCCGCAGGCGGCTGGAGATCGGGCTGTCATCGGCGTCGCTGCGGCCGAAATCGAAGGTGAGCATGCGGCGATAGTGCTCGAACAGCAGCGTGTCGGTGTAGCGCTTGGCGTCGGAGGCCTGCATATTGATGAAGAGGGGCTTGTCGTAGCCGTGGTTCTTCTTCCATTGCGCGTAGACCTCCGGGCGCGCGCGCTCGCCCACCGCCTTGCGGGCGATGTCGTCGGGGTCCGTCACGGCAAAGAACAGCACGAACAGCAAGAACAGCACCCCGAATACCGTGACGAGGCCGTAGCCGATGCGACGGGTGAGATAGGCGGCCATCACAGGCGCTCCCGGTAATACGTCCTCACCGCCGGCACGGTCAGGGCGACGACGGCGAAGAGCACGAGATAGAGCGGCCATCGCACAGGCGCGTTCCATTCGGTCTGCAGGCGCGCCCTGAGCCCGGGCCTGACGTCCTTGTACTTATAGGCGGGATAGGAGATCCCCATGGGCTTGGAATTGACGAGCCAGGCATGGCTCAGCACGAAGTCCTCTTCGTGATAGAGCTCGATCCAGGGGCGCTCCACCTGAAGAATCGCCAGCAAGCGCCGGATCAGCGTGGCGCGCTGGTCGCCATTGGGCAGGTCCTTCATCCCCAGGTAGAGCCGGTCGTATTCGGCATTGCAGAAGTTGGCCGTGTTGGGGCCGCCGCTCTTGGAGCGGGCATTCTGGCACTCCAGGAGGAAGAAGAAATTTTCCGGGTCCGGGAAGTCGGCGATCCACCCCCAGATGAAGATCTGATAGGCGCCGCGCCGGACCTTGTCCTGGAATTGATTGTAGGTGGTGGCATTGATCTCGATGTCCAATCCGAGTTGGCGCCAGGCAGCGGCAAGGTACTCGAACTGCAGGTTCGCCGCCGCGGTCGTGGCGGACGTGTCGAAGCTCAGCTTGAGCCGAGTGTTGGTGGCCGGGTCGATGCCGTTGCGATAGCCGGCGTCGGCCAGAAGCTGGCGCGCGCGGGCGAGATCGTACTGGCGAAAGGGGTTCTTATAGTCCGCGTCGTAGCCGAAGATGCCGGGCGGCAGCAGCGTCTGAGCGGGCACGCCGCGACCGTTCAGGAACAGCTCGAGGTATTGGCTGGAGTCGATGGCTACGCTCATCGCCTGACGCAGCTTGCGGCCGCGCTCGCCGGCTGCCGCGCCCACCACCGGGTCCTCCATGTTGAAGCCGACGTAGCGGATGCTCGGCTCCACCGTCTTGTCCAGGCGCATGCCCCTTGCCTGCATCTGCGGCGACAGCCGGTCGCCCTGGACCACGGCGTCGAAGCTCTCCTTGATGATGCCGCCGTCGTCATAGTAGCCCTGCAGCAGCTTGTTGAAGCGCGGAATGTTTTCCCGCTCGCGGTAGAACTCGATGCGGTCGACGAAGGGCATGCGCCGTCCCGCGTATGCGGCATCGATGCGGCCCTCGGCAATGTCCGCGGCGTCG
>VBAB01000157.1 GCA_005888525.1 Alphaproteobacteria bacterium | reverse complement strand
GTGCTCCCTCTCTCCGTTTTTCACGGGGAGAGGGTCGGGGTGAGGGGCAGAAGCTTGCTCCGGCATTCGCGGCTGCCCCTCACCCTGACCCTCTCCCCATTCTGAAGAAGAATGGGGAGAGGGGAACCACCACTCACGCCTGGTGGATCTTCACGTACTCGAAGTCGCCGGCCTTGTTGTCGATGCCGACCTTGGGAGCCGAGATCCAGGAGGCGAACTTGCCGCGCTCCCAGCAGGGCGCCATCAGGCTCTCGATGAAGTCGCCGTCGGCCTTGGAGGGGAGCCACGCGTCTTTCTCTTTGACCCACGCCGCCTCGCTGATGGCCACACCCTCGGGCGACGCCTTGACGTTGGCGAACTCCCCGATATGACGATGGAAAGCCACGTGCGGCAGCGCTAGCCTGAAATTGACGCCGGCTTTCTCGATCACCTTGTTCCAACGTTCCACGCCCTTGGCACAGTCGGCCACGTAGTCGTCGCGCAGGCGCATGTTGATGGCCGTCAGCGCCGGCTCCTCGACCATCTTCACCTTGCCGTCCACCAGCTTGCTCACGGCATAGGTGGCGTTCCTGAGCTGGTGGTCGTCCTCCAGCCTGGTCTCCTGGAAGCGGCCCTTGAGACCGCAATTGTAATAATTGGCGGCGTTGGTCGACACTTCCGAGCCGAACAGATCGAGCGAGAGCGTGAAGTGCAAGTTCGCCTTCTTCTGGATGGTCGGCAGATCGACGACGCCGAGCTTGCGCACGGCGGCGACATCGTAGGGATCCTCTACGCCGCCCTGCTTCATGGCCTGGCAGGTGCGCTCGATCACCCGCCCCACCCCGGTCTCGCCCACGAACATGTGGTGCGCCTCCTCGGTCAGCATGAAGCGGCAGGTGCGGGAAAGCGGATCGAAGCCCGACTGCGCCAGGCTTTCCAGCTGCATCTTGCCGTCGCGGTCGGTGAAGTAGGTGAACATGAAGAACGAGAGCCAATCGGGTGTCGCCTCGTTGAAGGCGCCCAGCATGCGCGGCTTGTCGGCGTCGCCGGAGCGGCGTTGCAGCAGCTCCTCGGCCTCCTCGCGGCCGTCCTTGCCGAAGTATTTCTGCAGCAGATAGACCATCGCCCAGAGGTGCCGGCCCTCCTCGACGTTGACCTGGAACAGGTTGCGCATGTCGTAGAGCGAGGGCGCGGTCTTGCCGAGATGGCGCTGCTGCTCGACGGAGGCCGGCTCGGTGTCGCCCTGGACGACGATCAGGCGGCGCAGCATGGCGCGATATTCGCCGGGCACCTCCTGCCAGGCCTTCTCGCCTTTGTGCGTGCCGAAGTTGACCTGGCGGTCCTCCTGGCGCGGCGCTAGCAGAATGCCCCACCGGTATTCGGGCATCTTGACGTAATCGAACTTGGCCCAGCCCTTGGGATCGATACTGATGGCGGTGCGCAGATAGACGTCGGAGGTCTGGAAGCCCTCCGGCCCCATGGTCATCCACCAGTCGATGTAGCCCGGGTGCCATTGCTCCAGCGCCTTCAGCACCCGCTGGTCGTCCATCAGGCCGACGTTGTTGGGGATCTTGGTCGAGTAGTCGACTTGCGAGGTCTCGGGCATTGGTTTGCGTCCTTGGGATTTGGTCAGTCGTCAGTGGTGAGTGGTCAGTGGTGGACAAGAGGCGTCGGTGCGTCGGCCTCCATCACACCACTGACGACTGACCATCTGACCACTCACGCTTTCACACTCTTTCCGGATTGAAGTTGGCCTTGACGCCGGTGCCGTAGCGCTTGAGCGCGCCCTCGGCGCCGGCTGCATTGGGCCGCTGGAAGATCCAGTTCTGCCAGGCGGTGAGCCGGCCGAAGATTTTCGTCTCCATGGTCTCCGGGCCGGCGAAGCGCAGGTTCGCCTCCATGCCGGTGAGGCCGTCGGCGGAGAAGGACGAGCGCTCCTCGAGGAAGATGCGCACCTCGTCGGCCCAGTCGATGCGGTCGAGCGTCGCCGTGACGAGCCCGAGGCTCTCGCAGTCCTCCGCCGCCAGCGCTTTGCCGATATCCGCCTTCGCTCTGTCCACGCTTGCCGGCTCGCCCAGGAAGCGCGTCGCCAGCCGCGAGAGGTCGTTGCCCATGGGATAGGCGCCGAAGTTGAGCGCCGACAGGACCAGCGCGGCCGGCGGGCGATTGTCGCCCGGCAAGCCGCCGATCAGCATGAACGAGCGGTCGCAGGCGAAGGCTAGCTCGGCCAGCGTGCCGGCAAAGCAGCTCCCCGGCTCGATCAGCGCCACCAGCGAGCGCGAGGTCATGTCGACCCGCTTCAGGGTGCGCTTCCAGAAGTGCAGGATCTCGCGGGCGAGCCAGTGGCCCTTGTTGGCGTCGAGGAATTGATCGAAGGCCAGCACGCGGGTGGGCTCGCCCTGGGTCTTGAAGATGAGCACGCCGATCTCGGGCTCGTTGAGACGCAGATGCAAGATGGCGTCGTCGAGCTCGCGCGCCAGCCGCAGCGGCCAGAACGCGGCGCCTTCCTCGGCCATCGCTTCGACCGAAGACGGCGGCGGCCCGCTCGGGCCCAGGATCGTGATCGTCGCGCGCCGTGCATCGCGCTCGATCTCCACCTTCACGCTCGAGTAAGCGATGACGTCCGCCTTGATCCTGCGTTCGATCGGCGTCAGCGCGATGCCTTTGGCGCCGCTCGGACGGTCGGACTTGGCGGCAAGCTTCCTCGCCGCGTCGGCCACCGCCTGCTCGAACTTGGAGTTGGACACCGCCTGGTCGACGAGGCGCCACTTCACCGCACGGGCGCCCCTCACGCCCTCCTCGGTGGTGCAAAAGGCGTCGGCGAAGTCGCGCCGCACTTTGCGCTTGTCGGTGACGCGGGTGAGGCCGCCGGTCCCCGGCAGCACCGCCAGCAGCGGCAACTCGGGCAGCGCCACGGTGGAGCTGCCGTCGTCGGCCAGCAGGATGTGATCGGTAGCGAGCGCAAGCTCATAGCCGCCGCCGGCCGCCGTGCCGCGGATCGCACACAGATACTTCTGGCCGGAGCCCTGGCTGGCGTCCTCCATGCCGTTGCGCGTCTCGTTGGTGAACTTGCAGAAGTTCACTTTGTGCGTATGGGAGGAGCCGGCCAGCATGCGGATATTGGCGCCGGCGCAGAACACGCGGTCCTTGCCGGACCTGAGCACCACCACCTTCACCTCGGGATGCTCGAAGCGCAGGCGCTGCACGGCATCGGCCAGCTCGATGTCGACGCCTAGGTCGTACGAGTTGAGCTTGAGCTGGTAGCCCTCGAACAGGCCGGCGTTCTCGTCGACGTCCATGATCAGCTCGGCCACGTCGCCGGCGAAGGCGAGCTTCCAGTGGCGATAGCGCGCCGGCTCGGTCTGGAAATCGATGCGTGCTGGCATGGTGCGCCACCTCCCAGGCATCGGAAGGGTATTGACTGCGCGCGGGCCGCGCCACCGGCACCCGCGGGACGATGCATTATTCTTCTGCTGCAATAAAGGATCATGCATAATAATGCAAGTCATCATGCGCACGCGGGTAACCTTGACCCTCGTCGCACGGGCGATGCTAGACTTCGGCAGGGGAGAGCGCGAGCAGGCATGCCGATCGACAAGCGCGTCAGGTCCGCCGCAGAGGCGCTTGCCGACGTGGCCGATGGGGCCACGGTCTTCATTACCGGCTTTGGCGGCGCCGGCTTTCCCAACGTGCTGATCCGAGCCCTGCGCGAGTGCGGGCCCAGGGACCTCACCCTGGTCGTCAATTCGGCCACCCATCGCTTTTCGCTGACGCACGAGCTGATCGAGGCCGGGCTGGTGCGCAAGGTCATTTGCAGCGCCGCCCGCGGCCAGGGCAAGGACCTGTCGCCGTTCGAGCAGCTGTGGAAGGCGGGCAGAATAGAGCTCGTCTGCCTGCCGCAGGGGACATTTGCGGAATGCATCCGTGCGGGCGGCGCCGGCATCCCAGCGTTCTACACGCCGGTTGGCCTCGGCACCGAGCTGACGCGCGGCAAGGAGGTGCGCCGTTTCGGGGAGCGCGACTACGTGCTGGAGGAGGCCATCAAGGGCGAGCTGGCGCTGGTGCGCGCCGACACCGCCGATCTCTACGGCAACCTGACCTTCCGCTATGCGCAGGTGAACTTCGGCCTAGTCATGGCAACGGCCGCCAAGCTGGTGGTCGCCGAGGTGCGCGCCGCAGTCGATGAGCCGATCCCGCACGAGCGCGTGCAGCTCCCGGGCACCTACGTCGACCGCATCGTCGTCGCGGGTGCGGGGTGAATGCCATGACGCAACCGCTCAACCGCCGGCAGATGGCGTGGCGCGCCGCCCAGGACATCGGCGACGGGCTCCTGGTCAACCTGGGCATGGGCATGCCCGTGCACGTGGCCGACTACCTGCGGCCCGAGGTCGACGTGTTCATCCAGGCCGAGAACGGCGTGATTGGCGCCGGGCCGCTGGCGGAGCCGGACCGCGCCGATCCCGATCTCGTCGACGCCAGCAGCCGCCGCATTACGCTGCGGCCGGGCGCATCGATCATCGACTC
>VBAB01000156.1 GCA_005888525.1 Alphaproteobacteria bacterium | reverse complement strand
CTGGAGCCTGCCATGCGCCTGTTCGCCGCCACGCTCGCCACCGAGACCAACACGTTCTCGCCCCTGCCGACGAGCCTCGAGGCCTACAAGGAGAGCGTGTTCTTCCGACCCGGCGAGCACCCGCACGACTCCCCGCGCATGTGCACCGCGCCGCTCTTCGTCGCCCGCCGGCGCGCCGCCGGGGAAGGGTTCACGCTGATCGAGGGCAGCTGCTTCGCTGCCAGTCCGGCCGGCACCACGAACCGGGCCGACTACGAATTCATGCGCGACGAGATCCTGGGCCAGCTCAGGGCCGCCTTGCCGGTCGACGGCGTGTTGCTCGGACTGCACGGCGCCATGGTCGCCTACGGGTACGAGGACGTGGAAGGCGACATCATCGAGCGCGTGCGCGCCATCGTCGGCAAGAGCTGCGTAATCGGGGTCGAGCTCGATCCCCACTGCCACATGACGCTGAAGCGCATGCGGGCCTCCGACGTCATCGTCTGCTACAAGGAATACCCGCACACCGATGTGGTCGAACGCGCCGAGGATATGCTCGAGCTGGTGCTGCGTACAGTGAGGCGCGAGATCAGGCCGGTCATGTCGCTCTACGACTGTCGGCAGATCCAGATGTATCCGACCACGGAGCCGCTGATGCGCGCGTTCGTCGATCGCATCAAGGGCCTGGAGGGTAAGGACGGCATCCTGTCGGTCTCCATCGTGCACTGCTTCCCCTATGCCGATGTCCCCGAGAACTCCAGCCGCGTGCTGGTGATCGCCGACGGCGACAAGGCCAAGGCCGACCGGCTGGCGACGCGCCTCGGCCAAGAGCTGGTCAGCATGCGCGGCAAGACGATGCCGGCGTTTCTCGAGATCGGCGAAGGCGTCGGTGCCGCCGTGGCCAACAATGCGGCGCCCGTCGTCATCGCCGAGCCCTCCGACAACGCCGGGGGTGGCGCACCGTCCGACAACACCAGCATCCTGCGCCACCTGATCGAGCGCAACGTCGAGGGCGCGGCCATTGGGCCGATCTGGGACCCGATTGCGGTGCGGCTGTGCTTCGATGCCGGCGAGGGCGCGACTTTCCCACTCCGCTTCGGCGGCAAGATCGGCCCCGCCTCTGGCACGCCGGTCGACGCGATGGTGACCGTCGCACGGTTGGCGCGCGACTGCTGGCAAAGCTTCGGGCCGACGCAAGTTCCGCTCGGCGACTGTGCCGCGGTGCGCATCGGCGGCGTCGAGGTCGTGCTCATCACCAAGCGTACGCAGGCCCTGGGACTCGAGCTGTTCGCCAATCTGGGCATCGACCCGCGGGCACGACGCATCGTCGTCGTCAAGTCGACCAACCACTTCATGGCGGCCTTCGGGCCCATCGCCAAGAAGGTGATCTACGTCGATTCCGACGCGCCGCTGGCCCGCGACTATCGCAGGATCAAGTACACGCGCGTCGAGCGGCCGATCTGGCCGCTCGATGAGGAGACCAAGCCGGGGCTGATCTTCTGACGCGCCGGGCTCAGTCGGGTTGAAGGAGGGAGTGATGCCGGTCAGGGACAGTCTACTCGAGCTGTCGAGCGTGGAGCTGAGGCGGCGCATCGGCAGCAAGGAGATCTCGCCGGTCGAGCTGATGGAGGCGTCGATTGCGCGCATGGAGGCGCTCAACCCCTCCGTCAACGCCATTTGCGCCACCGCTTACACCCGTGCGCGCCGCGAGGCGAAGGCCGCGGAAAAGGCAGCACTCGCGGGCGAGTCGCTCGGTCCACTGCACGGGCTGCCGACCGGCATCAAGGACCTGCACGACACCGAGGGCCTCCTCACCACACAGGGCTCCCCGCTCTACCGCGATCACATTCCCACGCACGATTGCGCCATGGTGGCAAACGTTCGCAAGGCGGGCGCCATCGTCGTCGCCAAGACCAATGTTCCCGAGTTCGGCGCCGGCGCCAACACGCGCAATCCCGTGTGGGGCGCCACCGGCAACCCCTTCGACACGCGGCTCAACGCCGGGGGATCATCCGGGGGCGCAGCGGTGGCGCTCGCGTGCGACATGCTCCCCGTCTGCACCGGCTCCGACACCGGCGGTTCGCTGCGCATCCCGGCCGCCTATTGCGGCGTGGTCGGCCTGCGCCCCTCGCCCGGACTGGTGCCGATGGAGATGCGCCAGCTAGGCTGGACACCGATCAGGGTGCTCGGACCCATGGGTCGCACGGTCGCCGATACGCGCCAGCTGTTTGCTGCGCAGATCGGCATGGACGATCGCGAACCGCTGGCCTTTGCGCTGGCACCCGAGCGGGTCGCCGCCGGTCGGCCCGCCGACCTCAGCCGCTTGCGGGTGGCCTGGACCGAGGACTTCGGCCAGTGCCCGGTCACACGCGAAATCCGCCGCCTGATGCGCGAGCGGATCGCGGCCATGCGTCACCTGTTTCGTAGCTGCGACGAGGTGACGTTCGACTTCGGCGAGGCGGACCGGTGTTTCGACGTGGTCAGGGCTTTGAACTTCGTCGCCGGCTATCACGCCGCTTACACGAAGGACCCGAGCTCGCTCGGGCCCAACGTGCGCGCCAACTACGAGATGGGAGCGGCCATGTCCCTCCCCGATGCGGCCTGGGCCCACGCCGAGCAGACGCGCATCTTCCGCCGTTTCCAGGGGACATTCCGCGACTACGACCTGGTGCTGTCGCCTACGACCCCGGTGTCGCCGAGGCCCTGGACGGAGCTCTATCTTGCCGAAGTCGAAGGCAAGCCGCTCAGGAACTATTACCATTGGCTGGCGCTCACCTATTTCATCACGCTGGTGACCAACCCCGCCATCTCGCTTCCCTGCGGCCGTGACCAGAACGGCATGCCGTTCGGCCTGCAGGTGACGGGGCGCTTCCGCGGCGATCTCGAGGTGCTCGACGCCGCCGAGGCCATGGAGGACGCGTTCACGCGCATTGCCGGCCTCGGCCGACCGCGCCCGGACCTCGGCAAGCCGGCCGGCGCGCCCGTCGACCTCAAGTCGCTGGTGACGCATCCACCTGTGCTGACAGAGGCGTGAGGCGCACCAAAAAAGTGGCCACGCACGAGGCGTGGCCTTTGGCGCGACTGCCAACCTTCATTACAAGCCTGCCGCCGTCGGAGCCGCCTGTGAGTTCAGGCCGCTACCGCCTCGCCCTCGTGGTATTTGCCGTTGCCCTTGCGCGTGGACTTCGTGCCCGCCACTTCGGCGTTCAGCGGGTCGTCGCTGCGGTGGGACGTGCCCTCGAAGCAGGCGCCCTCTTCGATGGAGAGCTTCTTGTGGAAGATCTCGCTATCGACTTGTGCGCTGTCCTGCAGGATGACGCGGTTGGCGCGGATGACGCCCTTGACCTTGCCGCGAACCACGACTTCCTCGGCGGTTATGTTGCCGTTGACCATGGCGTCCCTACCTACCGTGAGGTGGGCGCAGCGGATGTCACCCTGGATTTGACCATCAACCTGGACCTCACCCTCGCTCTGCAGGTTGCCGGTGATGGTCAGCCACGCGTCGATGACGGAGCGGGTCGGTGCACCGTTCGCCTTGCGCACGGCCGACGCAGCGGGCTCCACCGCGGTCGATGCTGCGGTCGACGGCCGCTTGGCTGTCGAAAAATCGTGCATGAATTCCTCTTCCGGTTTCTTGTTGAACAGCATGATGTCTTCTCCGTGGGTGGCTTGGGTTGTGACTGAACCAACCAGCCGGAAAAGACTCATTTTTTGGTGCAGGCTTCCGGAGCTTGGTTGAAACTGAAACTCGAAGACGGCCGATAAGGCGCGACGCGGACTATTGCTGATTAGTTAACCGGAAGTTATGGGGAGATTATTAACAGTGCGTTAACGAGGACAAATTCTCCAACCGGTTTCGCGGCTTCCGGACTTTTGAGTACGGCTTGATCGCCTGTTTCGCGTACTAATGGTGGGGGTTTTGGCGGTTGAATATGCGGTATCTGCCATTTCGACGCAAAAATCGCATCATTTCAGCCGCAGTACCTTCATGAATTGAATGATCAACATTCGCGTAGGGTCGTTCCCGCCCTGGCGGAATCCATACAACCATCCAAGCGTGGCTGGTTCGCTGTCATGGATTCCCGTCTGCGCGGGAATGGCGTTCCAAGTCATTCGGGCAGAAACTTCATAGCGACGCCATTGATGCAATAGCGCAGGCCGGTCGGAGGCGGCCCGTCGTCGAAGACGTGGCCCAGATGGCTGCCGCAGCGGCTGCAGTGCACCTCCGTACGGACCATGCCGTAGCTTTCGTCCGTCGTGGTCTCCACCGCACCGGGCGCGGGATCATTGAAGCTCGGCCAGCCGGTGCCGCTTTCGAATTTCCTCTTCGAGACGAACAG
>VBAB01000155.1 GCA_005888525.1 Alphaproteobacteria bacterium | reverse complement strand
CTGCTCGGCGTGGGCGCTGCCGCTTTTCTGCGGCGGTAGACTTACGACTTTGGCCTAAAGACCCCAGCGGGTATGCCACGCGACCTTGACACGAGGCTATGCAGCGCACTCAATGGTCAGACCACCTGACCGATCGGGTGGCAAGAACAAAACAAAGATACACCCTGGGGAACGTTAAGGAGCGAGGCTTGCCGCTGGAAGCCATCGAGCCGCGCCGGCTTTATCGCCAGATTGCGGATCAGCTGCGACAGCTCATCGATCACGGCGAATACCGCGTGGGCAGCCGGTTGCCGACGGAGCGCGAGCTGGCCGACATGCTCGGCGTGTCCCGCCCGACGGTGCGCGAGGCACTAATTGCGCTCGAGGTCGAAGGGCGCCTGCGTATCCGTGTCGGCTCCGGGATTTACGTCACCGCCCCTCAGTTGAGCGAGGTCTACTCCGCTCCGATGCCGATCGAGGGCCCATTCGAGGTTCTGCGCGCCCGGGCGTTCGTGGAAAGCGCGGTGGCGGAAGAGGCCGCCCGCAGGGCCAAGCCGGAGGACATCGCCCGCCTCGATTCGATTCTGGCCGAGGTTGCCGGGCCCGCGCTCAGCATCGAGCACTGGGTGGCGCTGGACCGGAGCTTCCACCGCGCCGTGGTCGCGACGCTGGGCAACGTGGTGCTGCTGCGCACGGTCGGTGAGCTGTTCGACCAGCGCATCAATCCCTATTTCGCGCAGCTCGCGCGACACATCGAGAATGATTCCACCTGGCGGGCCGCTCACGTGGAGCACGTGGCCATCCGCGATGCCATCGCAGCGCATCGTCCAGCAGACGCCAGAGCCGCCATGCACGAGCATCTGGAGCGGTCGCACCGGCGCTTCTCGCGCGATTTCGGCGAGGCGCCGTTCGTTCACGAGGACAAGGAGGGCAAGCCCGCGTCCACTGCGGCAGCCCTGCAGCCCGGCAAGGGCGCCGATCCGTCCAAGACACGCAAAGAGCCGCACAAGGCGGCCGCCTGCTAGCTATCAACCGGGGCTCGGTTGTCCCGGCCCACATTGGAGGAGAAGGAATGGCTGACAATAAACTCACGCGACGCCGGTTCGTGGCGACCACGGCGGCAGCATCCGCGACCATGATCGCGGCGCCGTTCGTACGCACCGCGCACGCCGCCGGCAAGCTGGCGATCGGCTTCTGGGACCACTGGGTGCCCGGTGCCAACAAGGCCTCCGAAACGCTGGTCAACGAATGGGCGGCAAAGGAGAAGGTCGAGGTCACCATCGACTACATCGCCTCGCAAGGCTCCAAGAACCTGCTGACGATCGCCGCTGAGGCGCAAGCCAGGTCGGGTCACGACATTCTGGCCATGCCGACTTGGTGGCCGCAGGACCAGGCCAGGAATCTCGAACCCGTCGATGACATCATGGCGCAGCTGATAACGCAGAACGGCGCCGTGAACGGCACGGTCGAGTATCTCGGCAAGGCCGGTGGCCAATGGCTTGCCGTGCCCGCGACGATCGGCAGCCAGATCAAGGGGCCGTGCTCGCGCATCGATCTGCTGAAGCAGCATGCCGGCATCGACATCCAGGCGATGTACCCGGCCGGATCGCCACCCAAGGCGGAGGGTTGGACCACCGACACCTATCTGAAGGCGGCCGAGGCGTGTCACAAGGCTGGCGTTCCCTTCGGCATCGGCCTCGGGCAGACGTCGGACTCGGTCGACACCGCCGGCGCATTCTTCCAGTCCTTCGGCGCCGAGCTGGTGAATGCCAAGGGCGACCTCACGGTCAAGACGGACGCCGTCAAGCAAGCGCTCGACTATTGCAAGCGCGCGGCGGCGTTCTATCCGCCGGACGCGCCGGCGTGGGACGACGCCTCCAACAACAAGTGGCTCGTCTCGGGCAAAGGCGCGTTGATCATGAACCCGCCCAGCGCCTGGGCGGTGGCCAAGCGCGACGCACCGCAGGTCGCCGAGCAGTGCTGGACACACGGCTTCCCGGCGGGGCCGAAGGGGCGATATGCACCCTTCCTGCCGTATTTCTGGGGGACCTGGAACTTCGGCAAGAACAAGTCGGCGGCCAAGAGCCTGCTCATGCACCTATCGCAGCCGGCGGCGGTCGAGCAGCTGGTGGCGGCGAGCGG
The DNA here is from genome assembly GCA_005888525.1 of Alphaproteobacteria bacterium. Taxonomy (GTDB): domain Bacteria; phylum Pseudomonadota; class Alphaproteobacteria; order Rhizobiales; family Hyphomicrobiaceae; genus AWTP1-13. The sequence goes on along the minus strand of VBAB01000155.1, from coordinate 1,432 downwards.
GGGCTACGACCTTCCGTCGTTTGCCAACTTGACCACGCTCAAGACGTGGGCCGAGGAAGGGCCGCCCAAGGGGACGCTCTATCACTACCCCAACCCCCACAACCACCAGACGCTGTCGATTGCCGCAGCGCCTGCGCCGCCGAAGATCGCTTTCCAGATCTATACGCAAGCGATCCAGACCAAGATGATCGTGCGGCACCTGCAGGGCGAGCCGATGGAGAAGACGCTCGCTTGGGCAGAGAGCGAGGTCGAAGGCTTCCTGCGCACCTGACGGATACCAATCCCCTGCCTCTCCCCGCTCTTGGGCGGGGAGAGGCAAAGGCTCATCACAGATAGGCGAGGTCAACCATGGTCGATGCAGTCATTCAAGGGACCCATGCCAGGGCACCGGCGCGCAAGCGCTCAGGGCTGCGCCGCCACATGCAGCGCAAGTCCAGCATCGCCTTTTTCATGGCGCTTCCGCTCATCTTGCTGATCACGTTGCTCGTCCTCTATCCGGCGCTCTACTCGGTGCACCTCGCCACCCTCAACAAGTCGATGCAGCGCTTCGTCGGCATCGACAACTTCCTGTTCCTGTTCAAGCGCGAGACGTTCTGGATGGTGGTGCAGCAGTCCTGCATCTTTGCCATCACGGCGGTCGTCTTCAAGGCCATCATCGGCTTCTTCGTCGCCCATTTCGTCCACAACATCCCGGCCAAGGGCCAGCGCAAGTGGCGCGGCATGCTGCTGGTGCCGTGGGTCATTCCGCCGGCCATGAGCTGCCTCGCTTGGCTGTGGCTGTTCGACCCCTCCTACAGCGCCTTCAACTGGATACTGGCCCTGTTCGGTGTCGGGCCCGTGCCCTGGACCGGCGACGCCTACTGGGCGCGCTTCTCGGTGATCCTCGTCAACGTGTGGATCGGCGCGCCGTTCTTCATGATCATGTATCTGGCTGCGCTCAAATCGGTGCCCGAGCAGCTCTACGAGGCGGCGGAAATAGACGGCGCAAACTGGTGGCAGCGCATGTGGTACGTGACGCTGCCGATGATGCGCAACATCATCGCCATCACGGCGCTGTTCTCCCTGATCGTGACGTTCGCCAATTTCGATATCGTGCGCATCCTCACGGCTGGCGGGCCCATCGACCGCACGCACGTGTTCGCAACCTGGTCGTTCTGGCTCGGCATCCAGGGCGGAGACATCCCGCTCGGTGCCAGCGTCTCGCTGTTCATGGTGCCGATCCTGGCAATCGCCGCGATCTTCATACTGCGTGACATCACCCGGCGTGGGAGTGAAGTGTGATGGCCGTCGCAACCGTTGCCAACGTCGACAAGACACGCGCCCGCCCGAAGAGATACGGTAGCATGAGCCGCGACCGGCGTTGGGCGCTGCGCTGGTCGTATTTCTTCCTGGTGATCTTCGCGATCTTCTTCCTGGTGCCGCCCGTCTACAT
>VBAB01000154.1 GCA_005888525.1 Alphaproteobacteria bacterium | reverse complement strand
GGCGCCAACGCGAACTCGACCAGCAACGCAATCTGCCGTCAAAGCGTGAGCCGCCCAGCTTGCATCCAGGGTCCCACAATCGCCTCTCCATCTCCCAATTTCCGGTTCGATTTCTCCGTCTTGTCGCCACACTTGTTGCTCAACAGTAGAGATGCTCGCGGGGCAGTAGGGCACTGATCTGCCTGCAAGTTTTCGGGGGATGCCAAATGCTCAAGCGATTTATTGCGGCGGCCTGCCTTTGCGCGGCCACCGTCGCCGAAGCCGACCCGGGTCGACTTTCGGGACAGGAAATCACTGGCCTCGTCGCTGGCGCCACGGTCGAGATCGACACGCCGCTCGGCACCAAACTGCCAATCCGCTACACGGTCGACGGCAGGATGTCCGGTCAGGCGCGCGATCTGGCCTCTTATCTCGGGGCTGTTTCCGACACCGGCCGATGGTGGGTCACTTCGGATCAACTCTGTCATAAGTGGAACCGCTGGTTCGATTCCGAGCCTCAGTGTCTGCGGCTCACAAAAAAGGGCCGTACCATTCATTGGCACAGCCGGGACGGGAACAGCGGCACGGCTGTGGTCGCGGTGCCAGCCCCCATCCAGACTGCCTCGGTCCAACCCCGCGCGCAGGTCGAAACCAAGATGCACATTGCTGCACCCGCGCCATTGCCAGCGCCAGCAAACTCCTTGGTAGCGGCGCCGTCAGCTGAGACGCGCGCTGGCGCTGAACAGTTATTGAAGTCCGAAGAAGAGAAGCCGGTGACGGAGGGCCCGTCAATTGATGCCGCTGTCATTCAGACGCCGAGTTCTCCGGTCGTGAGTTCAGGGGAACCCAAGCCTGGAACCCAGTCGCTGTATGCAGTAACCGATGTCGCGCGCGGCGATGTCCTCAACGTACGCAGGGGCCCGTCAACCGACTTCGATGTGATTGGCGAACTGGAGGCCGGCAGCCGCGGCATCTTGATCACCGGCGCGTGCCGATCAGAGTGGTGTCCCGTGCAGCACCAGTCGACGAGCGGTTGGGTCAACCGCATGTATCTCACCAATGAGAAGCCTATGTCCGCTGTACCGGCGTCCCAGCGCACGGCGTCGATTGAGCATCTGCTCGCGGCCGATACGGCACGTCCTGGCGCCTTGCGCGATCCGCCCTATGCGCAGCGCACCTGCTTGACGGCAGCCGCCCGGAACCTACTGGAACGTATCGAAGAGAAATTCGGACCGGTGAAGCTCGTGTCGACATGCCGGCCGGGTGCCACGATCGCCGGCAGCGGTCGGCCCTCGCAGCACGCCAGCGGCAATGCCGTCGATTTCGATGCCGATAGCCGCAAAGGTGACATCGTCGAATGGCTAGTCGCCAACCACCATGACGGCGGCACCATGACCTACTCAGGTATGGACCATATCCACGTCGACATAGGCCCGCATTTCGTATCGATCGCAGGTGGACTGCATCGGGCAAGCTGGCGCGACCTGAAACGCGATTTCCCCGGCCGGATAGTGCGGACGAACGGCAACGATTGAATGCGTAAAGCCGCCTAACGCTGTTACCGCGCCTTCCGTTCGAGCTTCAAAGCCGGATCAAATAGGCGTGCATCGGGCTCTTCGCTAGGAGTCACCTCAGTCAAATCCACGCGTGTGTCGAGACCTTGCGCATCCCTGGTGATCCACGCCTTGATCTGCAGGGCTGGCTTCAACGCCATGAACAGCGTTATTCTGCCTGACGTGTCCGCATCTCTATCCTCGAACACGACCACCATCATATCCTGAGCTTCGTTCACTTCAACGATGCGTGCGTCGCGCAGAAGATCTACGTCCTTCTTCAAGAGGGCGCGCCGCCTAGGCGATACTCCGGATCAGGGCTCGATAGACCTCTAGCGATAGTCGGCCAAAGTCCTCTGACGCCCGCGTCTCGATGGTCCTCGGCCTTGGTAGATCGACGTCGCGGATAGCGGCGATGGTGCCCGGCCGCGGCGAAAAGACGACGATGCGATCCGACAGCAACACGGCCTCGTGGATCGAGTGTGTAACGAACACGATCGTCTTGCGCCGTCCCACCTGCCCGCGGTCTTCGCCCCAGATGCGCAGCAGCTCGAGGTTCATCTCGTCACGCGTCATGGCGTCGAGCGCACCGAATGGCTCATCCATCAGCAGCAGCGGCGGGTCGAGCAGCAGCGCCCGGCAGATTGCGGCCCGCTGCTGCATGCCGCCCGACAACTCACTAGGCCGTTTCGTAGCAAAGTCGGCCAAGCCGACAAGACGCAAGAGTTCCATTGCCCGCTGCCGATATTGCCCTGTCGACAGGCCGGAAAGCTCCACCGGCAATAGAACGTTGTCGAGGATCGTGCGCCATTTGAGGAGGACCGGTGCCTGGAACACCATGCCGACGTTGGCGATCGGTTTGGTCACCGTCGCGCCGTTAACCGCCACCTCGCCCGATGTCGCCAACCGCAGCCCGGCGATGATGCGCAGCAGCGTTGACTTACCGCAGCCGCTGGGGCCGACGATCGAGAGGAACTCGCCCGCAGCAACATTCAACGAGATGCCGCGTAGGGCTTCGACCGGACCGCTGGTCGTCATGTAGACCATGCCAACCCCGTCGAGCCGGATGCTCGCGTCCGCCCCTCCGCCGTTCCCGATCCTCAGGGGTTCTCTCACACACTATTTTGCGGGCATCGCAATCTTCGCCAGGAAGTCGTTCGTGAACACTGCCGAGCATTCAACCTTGCGCGGCAGGGCCATATAGGTGTTCACGAGGTCGACGGAGGCGCACATCTTCTGCTGTTCCATCCAGCCGATGCCGTTGGCGGCATAGCGCGGCGTCTCCATCAGGTCGAGACCGAGCTTCATGTTGGTCTCGATGATCGCCACGTCGATCTCGGGTACCCGCTTTTTGAAGATCACCAGCGCTTCTTTCGGATCGGCTATCACATCGCGCCAGCCCATGTATGCGGCCTCGAGAAACGCGCGCAACGCTTTCACCCTCTCGCCCATCGTCTTTTCGCTCGCCATGATGGACATCGAATACATGTCGAGCCCGAAGTCGGCCCAGGGCATCATGACCACATTCCCGATGCCCATCGGCTTCTCGTAATAGGGCAGACCCGTTGTATAGTCAGCGACTGCGTCGACCCGCTTCTCGGCCAGAGCGGCTATCTTGGCGGCAGGCTCAACATTTACCCAGGTCACTTTGCTATCATCGATTTGATTGGCCTTGGCGAACGCAGGCCAAATTTGGCGCTGGCTGTCGCCGGGCGGGGCAGCGATGGTCTTGCCCTCGAGGTCCTTCGGCTTGAGGACCGGCTTGTCTTTGCTGGAGAACACATTGAGCGGTGTCTTGTCGAACACCATGCCTACGATTCTGATCTTGGCAGTGCGTGCGAGGGCGGCGATGACAACGGCGGTGTCGGCTAGGCCGGCATCGGCGCGACCGGTATCGACCTTGGCGATGGAGTCACCAGAGCCTTTCGAGTTCTCAAGCGTGACATCAAGGCCGCGCTGAGTGAAATAACCTTTCTCGAGCGCCACCCAATAGGCGGCATGATCACCGACGGCGAACCAGTTGAGCGCAAATGTGAATTTCTCCGGCGTCTGCGCCGCTGCAGCCGTCGCCAGAAACGAGACGGCAGCCATGGCAGCGGCCACCGCAGAAACACATCTTTTCATCGAGCCTCTCCTCTCAAGAGTTCAATTCTGAGTTCTCGGCCCAAGGCGCCAAGAGACGGGACAGCCCGCTGACCGCGCCGAACAGCAATAGGCCAAGGATCGAGATCCAGGCCAGCGCGGCGAACGCGACGGGAGTATTCATGCTGCTCTGCGTGGTGATAATCACGTAGCCGAGGCCCGTCTGCGAGGCAACGAACTCGCCGACCACGGCGCCGACGACCGCGGCCGTCGCCGTCACCTTCAGCGCGCTCAGAATGTACGGATAGGCATTCGGCATGCGGATTTTGGCGAATACCTTCCATTTGGGTGCATTGAAAACCCGCCCCATGTCGAGCATGTCCTGCTCGATCTGTGCCAGCCCAACGGCAGTGTTGATGACGACTGGGAAGAAGCCGATCAGCGCGCCGATCAGCATGTTCGGCAGCACTCCATATCCGAGCCAGATCAAGAAAAGTGGAGCGACAGCCACCTTGGGCAGCGTGTTGACGAAGACTA
>VBAB01000153.1 GCA_005888525.1 Alphaproteobacteria bacterium | reverse complement strand
TGTCGCGGCAGGCGCGGAACTTGACGAGAGGAGTGAGGATGCGAAGAACCTCGGCGGCCTCGGCCGATCCGGCATCTGCCTCGCCCATGGCGGCGGCCGCGGCCATTGCCATCGACAATGCCTGCTCGGCGGGTACGATCAATTTCATGAGCTGCCGGCGCAGCAGCGGATGCTCGATGATGGGCTTGCCGAAGGCGACGCGGTGGCGGGCCACGGTGAGCGCCTCGTTGACGCAACGGCGCATCATGGCGGCGGTCCGTACCCCGTGCGACAGGCGCGATAGGTTGACCTGATCCATCATCTGCTTGAGGCCCTGGTCAAGCCTGCCGACCGGATAGGCCACCGCACCCTCCAGCTTGATCTCGCCCGAGGCCATGGAGCGGGTGCCGAGCTTGTCCTTCAGTCGCACAATTCGGTAGCTGTTGCGCGAGCCGTCCTCGAGCCGGCGCGGCAAGGCGAACAGGGCGAGGCCCCGGGTGCCCTCGGGCGCGCCTTCCGGCCGGGCCAGCATGAGGGCCACGTCGGCATCGGCGTGCGAGCAGAACCATTTCTCGCCATAGAGACGCCAGGTGCCGCCCTCGTTGCGGGCGGCCGTCTCGACGCGGCCGATGTCGGAGCCGCCGGCCTTCTCGGTCATGAACTGCGTGCCCTTCCACTGCACGGCCGGATCCGCCGAAAGCATGCGCGGCAGCAGGTACGCCTTCAGCTCCGGGCTCGCGTACTTGCGCAGCAGGTAAATGGACGTATCGGTGACGCTGATCGGGCACATGATGCCGAACTCGCCCTGCACGAACAGGTACTGGCAGGCGTATTTGGCAACCGGGTGCATGGGCGCGTCGAGACCAAGGGTGCCGGCGCGATGGCTCATGGCGTGGAACTGGAAATCGCCGAAGGCGATCGCCTCCATCTCGCGATAGCTGGGGTGGTACTCGATCCAGTCCTCGTCCCGCCCGAAGCGATCGCGGGGGTGCAGCACCGGGCCGTTCTGGTCGGCGATGCGGGCCAGCTCGTCGAGCCGGCCCCCAGCCAGGACACCGAGCCGCTGGAAATGCGGCTCCAGATGCGCGCGGGTGCCGGCCGGCAGGTACAGCGCCAGCAGCTGCTGCAGGCCCACATCAGCCGCATAGAAATCCTGCCCGGAGCAGTCCGGCGCGATATGCGAGGGCTGCACCACAGTCTGCGTGGGCTCCGCCTTCGCGAGCGCCTCGCTCCGACCCCGTGGTGAGCTTGTCGAACCACGCTTGGTGTGCACGTTCATCGGGCGCGCTCCTCGTTTTGTCCCCAGCATAAGCGAGACGGGCCTCAGGCTGATAGGGGGCGAGCAGCGAACCGTAGGGCGCAATAGCGAAGCGTATTGCGCCGCTGCACCGCCAATCGGCGCAATGCGGCTCTCGCCTTATTGCGCCCTACGCTACTACGCTACAGCGTCCCTTGGTGGACGGCACCTCCCCGCCGGCCGCGAGCGTCCCCTCAACCGCCGCGCTCGCCGCCGGTCGCCTCCGGCGTCCAGTTGCGTCGCCGCCGTGCCAGCCGGTTGTCGGTCGACTCTCCCTCGAAGTCCGCGGGCGCTTCGGCGAGCTGCGACTGATCCACGTCTTCGAAAGCGTTCACGTTGACGACGGCGTATCGCGCCCCCTCGATCGTGCACGTGACGATCGGCACCACGCCGCAAGTCGTGCAGATATGAAAATCTGCAGTCTTGGTTCCGAATCGGTAGCGTTTGACCTGCGATGCATCAGCGACCTGCAGATGAAAGCGGCCGCCCGGATGCGATGTCCACACGCCCTTGTGCTTCTTACAAAAGGCGCAGCCACACGCGCGGACCGGCATAGTTGGCCCGGTATCGGGCCGGTCGAACGTCACGCGAATATTTCCGCAATGGCAGCTGCCGTGAATACGCCGGTAGGAGATTGGGTCATGCATCCGTTGACTCTTGGCTTGCGCTTAGCAGGTGCGGCATCAGTTTCCAGCATAGTACGCGCTACAGCGTCCCCTTCGTCGAGGGCACCCGCCCCGCTTGGCGCGCATCGATGGCGATCGCCGCCCGCAAAGCGCGCGCCAACCCCTTGAAGCAGGTCTCGGCGATGTGGTGGCTGTTGTCGCCGTAGAGCGTCTCGATGTGCAGCGTGATGCCGGCGTTTTGGGCGAAGGCTTGGAACCACTCGCGGAACAGCTCGGTGTCCATGTCGCCGATCTTCGGCGTCGGAAATGCCACCTTCCAGATGAGATAGGGCCGCCCGGAGACATCCACCGCCACCCGCGTCAGCGTCTCGTCCATGGGCAGATGCACACCGGCGTAGCGGGTAATCCCCTGCTTGTCGCCGAGCGCCTTGGCCACCGCCTGGCCCAGCACGATGCCGCAATCCTCCGTGGTGTGGTGGAAATCGATGTGCAGGTCGCCCTTGGCCTTGAGCGTGATGTCGATCAGCGAGTGGCGCGCCAGCTGCTCCAGCATATGGTCGAGGAAGCCGATGCCGGTCGCCACGTCATAGGCGCCGGTGCCGTCGAGATCGACGGTGGCCTTGATCTTGGTCTCCTTGGTGGAGCGCTCGATTGTGCCCTGACGTTTCACAGGAGCTGCCTTGCTTGCCTCGCCAGCCCCCAGGCTTTATCAGCTTGGGAACGCCTGTTCCATAGTCCAGGGCCCGTCCTGGGCCTGTCTCTGCGCCCATGATGAAGCCCCTTGATTTACACGCCGTTCATGCCGACATCGGTCCCGCACATGAATGATGTAGATTCATCTCGAGGCATCTGGCACGGCACGACCATCCTCACCGTGCGCAAGGGTGGCCGTGTGGTGATCGCCGGCGACGGCCAGGTCAGCCTCGGCGCCACCGTCATCAAGGCCAACGCGCGCAAGGTGCGTTCCGTCGGCAAGGGCGACGTGATCGGCGGCTTTGCCGGGGCCACGGCCGATGCCTTCACGTTGTTCGAGCGGCTGGAGAGCAAGCTCGAGCAGTATCCAGCCCAGCTTACCCGCGCCTGCGTCGAGCTGGCCAAGGACTGGCGCACCGACCGCTATCTGCGCCGGCTGGAGGCCATGATGATCGTCGCCGACCGCGAGACGACGCTGGTGCTGACCGGCACCGGCGACGTGCTGGAGCCCGAACGGGGCCTGATGGGCATCGGCTCGGGCGGCAACTACGCGCTGGCCGCCGCCAAGGCCCTGATGGATGGGCCCCTCGGCGCCGAGGACATCGCCCGCAAGGCCATGGCGATTGCCGCCGAGATCTGCGTCTACACCAACACCAACGTCGTCCTCGAAGCGCTCGACAGCAGCAAATGACCAGCTTCTCCCCCCGCGAGATCGTCTCCGAGCTCGACCGCTACATCGTCGGCCAGAAGGACGCCAAGCGCGCGGTCGCCATCGCGCTCAGGAACCGCTGGCGGCGCCAGCAGCTGACCGGCGACCTCAAGGAGGAGGTGCTGCCGAAGAACATCCTGATGATCGGTCCGACGGGCTGCGGCAAGACCGAAATTTCGCGGCGGCTGGCCAAGCTGGCCGGCGCTCCCTTCCTCAAGGTGGAGGCCACCAAGTTCACCGAGGTCGGCTATGTCGGACGCGACGTCGACTCCATCGTGCGCGACCTGGTCGAGGTCGGCATCAGCCTGACGCGCGAGACGCGGCGCAAGGAGGTGA
>VBAB01000152.1 GCA_005888525.1 Alphaproteobacteria bacterium | reverse complement strand
CTCAAGCCCCCGCCGTTGGTGTTCAGCGGCAGCTTGCCACCCGGCGCCGTATTGCGTGCGCCGATGAAGGCTGCGGCCTCGCCGGGCTTGCAGAAGCCCAGGTCCTCCAGGCCATAAAGCGGAAGATGGGCGAAGGCGTCGTAGATCATCAGGTGATCGACGTCTTTATGCTTGATGCCGGCCTCGTCGAAGGCCTTCTTGCCCGACACGCGGAACGCGCGCGAGGAGGTGAAGTCCTCCATCTGGCTGATCATCGGGCTCTCGACGCTCTCGCCGGTGCCCAGGATGTAGACCGGCTTCTGCGGGAAATCCTTGGCCCGCTCGGCGCTGGTGAGGATGAGTGCACCGCCGCCGTCCGTGACCAGGCAGCACATCAGGATGCGGAACGGATAGGCGATCATGCGCGATTTCAGCACGTCGGCAACACTGATCGGCTCCTTGAAGGTCGCGCGCGGATTCCTGGCCGCCCACTCGCGCTGCACGACAGCGACCATCGCGATCTGCTCCTCGGTGATACGAAAGGTCTTCATGTAGCGCAGCACCGGAACCGTGAACATGGTCGGCGGGCCCATGACGCCGAAGGGCGCCTCGAACTGTCCGGCGAGACTGGCCGGAAACGGCGGCCTCGGCGAAGCTCCCACGCGCGACTTGCCGCTCTCGCCGTGGGTGATGAGCACGGTCTTGCACAGGCCTTCGTTGATCGCCGCCGCTGCATGGCGCACGTGGATCATGAACGAGCAGCCGCCGACGGCGGTGCCGTCGACCCAGGTCGGCGTGATGCCGAGATAGTGCGCAACCGTGGTCGGCGTCTCGCCGGCCGTGGCGATGCCGTCGATGTCCGACGGTCTCAAGCCGGCGTCCTTCAGGGTGTTGAGGGCCGCGTCCGCATGCAGCTGGATTTGCGACATGCCGGGAATGACGCCGAGGTCGGTGGTTTCGGCAGCGCCGACGACGGCAACGGATCTGGGCTTCATGGGTTGCCTCGCGTCACTTGGCAGCAGTCGGCTTGAAGAAGGGCAAAGTGATCTGCTCGGTCTGCTTCTCGAAGGTGACCTCCAGGGGCATGTCGAGAACCAGGGCGTCGGGCGTCTGCGGGCAGCCGACGATGTTGGTCATCATGCGCGGGCCTTCATCCAGCTCGACGACGGCGATGGCGTAGGGCGGCGTGAAGCCAGGCGCCGGGCGATGGTGGATGACGTAGCTGAACAGCTTGGCCTTGCCGCCCGCCTTCACCACCGAGACCTTGCGCGAGGCGCATTTCGGGCAGAAGGGCCTTGGCGGAAAATAGGTGTGGCGGCAGTCGTCGCAGCGCTGCAGCCGCAGCTCGCCAGCCTTCGTTCCCTCCCAGAAATGCTTGGTCTCCGGCGTAGTTGCCGGCAGTGGTCGCGCTCCCTCGGCCACGGGATCCTCCAATACTTGTTGGCGCTCCTATCTTGCGCGAGACGCGAGCGCGAAACAAACTGAAAGCGCGAGAGAAGGTGATGGTCGGGAGGCGCATGCCATGAGCCGCTTATGTGAGGGTCGGGTTGCAATCGTGACGGGGGCTGGACGTGGCGTCGGCCGCGAGCACGCCCTGCTGCTGGCGGCGCACGGCGCCAAGGTGGTGGTCAACGACATCGGCGCGGCGGTGGATGGCAGCGGGAAGGACACCTCGCCCGCCAGCGAGGTCGTCGCCGCGATCAAGAAGGCCGGCGGCGAGGCGGTCGCCAACGGCGAGGACGTCAGCAGCTGGAAGGGCGCCAAGGCGCTGATCGATGCGGCGATCGCGCATTTCGGCAAGCTCGACATCCTCATCAACAATGCCGGCATCCTGCGCGACCGCATGCTCACCAACATGGACGAGAGCGAGTGGGACTCAGTGATCCAGGTGCACCTGAAAGGCACGTTTGCGCCCTCGCGCCATGCCGCGGCTTACTGGCGCGACGAGAGCAAAAAGATCGGCGGACCGGTCAAAGGGCGCATCATCAACACCAGCTCCACGTCCGGCATCTACGGCAACGTCGGCCAGACCAACTACGGCGCGGCCAAGGCCGGCATCGCCGCATTCACGATCATCGCGGCCCGCGAGCTGCGCCGCTATGGCGTCACCGTCAACGCCATCTCGCCCACGGCGCTGACGCGCATGACGGAGGGCCTGCGCCAGCTCACCCCGGAGGAGGCCGCAATCCGGGACCCGAAGTGGGTCTCGCCGACCGTCGTCTATCTGGCGAGCGAGGAGGCGCAGGACATCACGGGCCGGGTGATCCAGGCGGGTCTCGGCCGCATCGCCGTGTGCGAGGGCTGGCGGCGCGGCGCCGAGGTCGGCCAGGTCGCCGACCCCGCCACCGCCGGATCGCTGGTGCGCGAGATGATCACTAAGGTGCGCAAGAACTCCGGCATGGATGGCCTGGAGCTCGATTGAGGCCGGCCAGCGCGCTTCACAGGGACCGCCGCGGGCGCTATTGCTCCCCTCGACGGGCGCACGGGAGACGGCGGGCAATGACCTCGCGGCTGGAGCAGGGAAGCGTGGTGACGGTTTTCGGCGGCTCGGGTTTCCTCGGCCGGCACGCGGTGCGAGCGCTCGCCCGGGACGGCTGGCGCATCCTGCGCCCGTCGCTGGTGTTCGGGCCGGAGGACGAGCTCTTCAATCGTTTCGCCGCCATGGCCGGCTTCTCGCCGTTCCTGCCGCTGATCGGCGGCGGCGGTACCAAGCTCCAGCCGCTTTACGCCGGCGACGTGGGGGCGGCGATCGCCGCCGTCTGCGCCGGCCAGGGTAAGCCCGGGACAATCTACGAGCTGGGCGGGCCCGAGGTCGTCACCTTCCGCCAGCTGCTCGACCACACCCAGGAGTGGTCCGGCCGCAAGCGCCGCTACCTGCGCATCCCCTTCTGGGCGGCCAAGCTCGGCGCGCTGCTCACCCTGCCGCTGCCCAACGGCCTGCGACCGCTCACCGTCGACCAGATCCGCATGCTGCAGAGCGACAACATTGTGAGCAAGACGGCGCAAGCGGAGGGGCGCGTGCTCGCCGGGCTCGGCATCGAGCACCCGCACACCATGGAGGCGGTCGTGCCGGGCTATCTGGAGCGCTTCCAACCCCACGGCCAGTTCGCACATTACCGGGGGTGACGCGGAAGCCGGTGATGCCGCTGAAGCCGCTGAGGCCGCAGCCGGCGGCTTGAGCCGCGGCAGACGAATAGTCACGCGTAAAGGAGATGCCCAATGAAGCTCGAGATCGCCCAAAAGATGGTTACCGCCGCGCTCGCCGCTGCACGGACGCGCAACCTCAAGCCGCTGGCGGTCGCCGTGCTCGATGCGCGCGGCGCCCTCAAGGCGTTTGCCGCCGAGGACGGCACCAGCCTCAAGCGAGCCGAAATTGCGACCGGTAAGGCTGCGGGTGCGCTTGCCATGGGGCTGGGCTCGCGCACGCTGGGCACGATGGCGACCGATCGCCCGCACTTCGTGGCGGCAGTCACCCACGCCGTCGGCGGCCTGCTGATCCCGGTGGCCGGCGGTGTGCTCATCCGCGATGGCGCGGGAGCGCTGATCGGCGCGGTGGGCATCTCCGGCGACACCTCCGACAACGACGAGGCGGCGGCGGTGGCGGGCATCCAGGCTGCGGGGTTGAAGGCCGACCCGGGAGCCTGAGACGGCGATGCCGGAGCTCCCCGAGGTCGAAACGGTGCGCGCAGGCCTCGAGCCCGTGCTGCGCGGGCGCCGATTTATCAACGTCGAACAGCGCCGGCCGGATCTGCGCTTTCCGCTGCCTGAGCGCTTCGTCGAGCGCCTTACGGGCCGCACGGTCGAGCGGCTGGAGCGGCGCGCCAAGTACATTCTCGTCCATCTCGACGGCGGAGAGGTGCTCGCGGTACACCTCGGCATGACCGGACGGTTCAGCGTGCAGCTGCCCCCCACCCCTAACCCCTCCCCGCAAGGGGGAGGGGGACCGGCGCGGCACTCGCGAAAGCGGGGCGGGCTCTCCGAAGGGGGGGCCGAATACCAGCTCGGCGAGTTCACGCACGAGCACGGCCACGACGCCAAACACGACCATCTGGTGCTCACTATGTCGGGTGGAGCGGTCGTCACCTACAATGATGCGCGCCGCTTCGGCTATATGACCTTGGTCCGGGAAATCGACCTCAACGACCACGCTTATTTTGCAGGCCTCGGCGTCGAGCCGCTGAGCGAGGCCCTGAGCCCGGCGCACCTGGCGGGCCGAGCGCAGGCCAGGAGGGTCGACCTCAAGGCGCTGCTGATGGACCAGCGCGTCGTTGCGGGCCTCGGCAACATCTATGTCTGCGAGGCACTGTTCCGCGCTCGCCTCGATCCCTTCGTGGGCGCCGCACGGCTGGCGACGGCTGGTTGTGGCGATCAAGGCGGTGCTGACGGACGCGGTGCTCGCCGGCGGCTCGACGCTGCGCGACTACAAGCAGGCGGACGGCTCGCTCGGTCGCTTCCAGCACCAGTTTGCGGTCTACGGCCGCGAAGGCGAGCCTTGCCCGAGGCCGGGCTGCCGGGGCAGGGTGCGCCGCAAGACGCAAGGCGGGCGATCGACATTCTATTGTCCGACCTGCCAGCGTTAGTCGCAGTCACCCCAAAGGCATGGAGCAGGCAATGGCGTACGCAACCATCATCGTCGAGACCAAGGGGCGCGTGGGGCTAGTCCGGCTCAACCGCCCCGCCGCCCTGAACGCGCTCAACGCCCAGGTGATCGAGGAGCTGGGAGCCGCGCTCGACGGCTTCGAGGCCGACGACGGTATCGGCTGCATCGTCATCACGGGCAGCGAGAAGGCGTTCGCCGCCGGGGCAGATATCAAGGAGATGCAGTCGAAGACCTACATGTCGGCCTTCAAGGAGGACTTCATCTACAGGTGGTACCGCGTCGCCAACACCCGCAAGCCCGTGGTCGCCGCGGTCGCCGGCTTCGCGCTGGGCGGGGGATGCGAGCTGGCCATGATGTGCGACATCATCATCGCCGCCGACACGGCCAAGTTCGGCCAGCCGGAGATCAAGCTGGGCGTGATGCCGGGCTCCGGCGGCACGCAGCGGCTCATCCGCCAGGTGGGTAAGGCCAAGGCCATGGAGATGTGCCTGACGGGGCGCATGATGGATGCGGCGGAGGCCGAGCGGGCGAACCTGGTCACCCGCGTGGTGCCGGCGGCTTCGCTCATGGACGAGGCGATGAAGACGGCCGAGACCATCGCCTCCATGTCGCTGCCCATAGCCATGATGACCAAGGAGACCATCAACCGCGCCTACGAGACCTCGCTCGCCGAAGGCATCCGCTTCGAGCGCCGCGTGTTCCATTCGCAGTTCGCCGTGGCCGATCAGAAGGAGGGCATGACGGCGTTCATCGAGAAGCGAAAGCCCAGGTTCGGGCACAAATGACGGGCGTCGCAAGCACTTCCCTGGCCCCGGGCGGCCTGCCGGTCGTCATTGACCCTGGCAAGCCCCTCAGTCTATTAGGAGCACCAGACCGGCTGCGGATTGTTCCGCGCCCCGCATTCAGCCCCCACAGGAGTTCCCCATGGCCAACACCACATCGGCCAAGAAAGCCGCGCGCAAGATGCTTCGCCGCACCGAGGTCAACAAGTCGCGGCGGTCGCGGCTGAAAGCCTATGTGCGCAGGGTCGAGGAGGCGCTGGCCTCCGGCGACAAGGCGGCAGCCACGAGCGCTCTCAGCATGGCTGAGCCGATTCTCATGCGCACTGCCCAGAAGGGCGTGATCCACAAGAAATCGGCATCGCGCAAAGTCTCCAGGCTGGCTGCGCGGGTCCGCGCGCTGGCCTGAGCCGAGATTATTAACGTTCAGTTATCTCGGGCTCAAATAGGATGAGTGTGGCACCAAAGCCGCAGGACAGCATTCGCATAATGGGGAGTAAGCCAAGATGAATCTCCGCGAGTCCAAGCGGTTGCCCTGCCGCATGGCACCTCGCAGCCGCGAAAGGGCACTGCGCGAGTCTCGTAAGACAAAAAGAAATCAGCACCTGAACGTCACTAAATAATCACCTTGTTCATCGTGTCGGTAGCCAGCGAATTTGTTGTGGAATCTGTGCGCGTTCTCCCCAGGTTTCGATGCCGGCAGGCAGGGTTTTCCACGCACCTGTGCAAACCCACAGGCCGCTTCCGCGAGGTCCGAGGCAGTTGCCAGCCCGGTCCCGCTGCTCTATGAAAAGAGAAGGCGAGCCACTGAATAGAAGAACTCGCTGTCGGGCTGCGTAGTAATTCCGAGAGTTGGCCGAGTGTGCGTTACCTCGGGATCTTTGCCTGTTGGCTGCAAGCGTCGATTCGTAAAGCGTAATCTCCAAGGTGACTCTGGGCAAGGCTGTGCTTTGCTTGGTCGTTACTGGAATTCGACGGATGTAGCCTTGTGAACATGCGGTGTCACAGGTGGAGAGAAGCGTGGGTGAGGTCCACATTGCATCCGTTTCGGTGGACGAGGCGTGGGCGCGTCTGAAGAGCGACGCGAGATCGGTGCTGATCGACGTGCGGACGATTGCCGAGTGGGCCTACGTCGGCCTGCCGGATTTGTCGACGGTCGGCAAGCGGCCTGTGCTGGTCGAATGGCAGGGCTTCCCAGACGACCGGCTCAACACAGCCTTC
>VBAB01000151.1 GCA_005888525.1 Alphaproteobacteria bacterium | reverse complement strand
AACGCTCAACTCGGCTGCCGACAAGCGAGCTAAGTCCGATGGCGTTCCTAGGTGGGGGTGTCCGGCCGCATCCTATCACGCTAATCTTGCCTATGGCCAACGAGCGTGCCCGCAACTTACGAAAGAGGATGAGCGACGGCGAACGAAAGCTTTGGCACGCGATGCGTGCCAAGCAAATCGACGGCCTGCGCTTCCGCCGGCAGCATCCAATCGGGGCATACATTGTCGATTTCGTCTGTCTCGAAAAGCGGTTGATCGTCGAGGTTGACGGCGGACATCACACCGAGGAAGCGCAGATCGCGCACGATCAACGACGGGATCGCTGGCTCGCAGCCGAAGGATATCGAATTATCCGCGTGCCAAACATGGAGGTATTCAGCAATATCAGTGGTGTGGTCGACGCCATCTGCGCGGAGCTGCTGGCGATGCCGTCGGTGCGCTCCGAGGGACACCCCCACCAGGCGCGCCGAATGAGTTAGCTCCGCATGTTTGAATGCGCCGATGCGTCGACGCAAGTGAGCGGAGCTAACTCATGGCGCGCCGTCCTCCCCCCTCGAGGGGGAGGCAATAAAGCGACGAAGGACACGACGATGTACGCACCACCGGGCGTGAGGACGAACCCGAACATGGCCGTGCCCGACAGGATGCGCGCGTGGGTGCTGGGGGATCCGGGGCAGCTGGTGTTCACGCAGAAGCCGGTGCCGGTGCCGAGCCGGGCCGAGGTGCTGGTGCGCATCGATGCGGTCGCGATTTGCGCCACCGATCTGGAGGTGATCGCGCACGGGCCGCCGGCGCTCATTCAAGGTGGGTTGCCGTTCAACAAGGACTGGACGCCGGGCCACGAATACATGGGCACGGTCGCGGCGCTGGGGCCGGGCGTCGACGAGTTCGGAATCGGCGACCGGGTCACGGTGGAGATCCACGCCGGCTGTGGCCAGTGCAAGCGCTGCCGCATGGGCATGTACACGTCGTGCCTGAACTACGGGCTGAACTACGGCGAGGTGGACAAGGGCCATCGCGCCAACGGCTTCACTACCGACGGCGGCTTTGCCGAGTACGCGGTGAACAACATCAACACGCTGATCCGCATCGCCGATGCCATGTCGGACGAGGAGGCGACGCTGGTGGTGACGGCCGGCACGGCCATGTACGGACTGACCGAGCTGGGCGGGTTGGTGGCCGGGGAGAGCGTGGTGGTGATCGGGCCGGGCCCCATCGGACTGCTGGGCGTCGCGGTGGCCAAGGCGCTGGGCGCGTCCCCGGTGATCCTCACGGGCACGCGCGAGGCGCGGCTGCAGAAGGGGCTCGAGCTCGGCGCCGACCACGTGGTCAACGTGACGAAGCAGGATGCTGTGGAGGCTGTGCGGCGGCTCGTCGACGGCAAAGGCGTCGACTATGTCATCGAGTGCTCGGGTGCGGCCAATGCCATCAACGAGGCGGGGCGCATGCTCAACCGCGGCGGCAAGATCTGCCTCGCCGCCTTCCCGCACGAGCCTGTACCGGTCGACGTCGCGCATCTGGTGCGCAACAACATCTATGTCTACGGCATCCGCGGCGAGGGCAAGAGCGCCACGCATCGCGCCGAGGCCTTCATGCGCGCGAAGCGTTTCGACGCGACGAAGATCCACACGCACACGTTCCCCTTGGCCGAGCTGCCCGAGGCGCTGCGCTACGCCCGAGACCGCGTCGAGGACGCCATCAAGGTGGTGGTGAAGACGCGGTGAAAACATAGGTCGGGCCGGGCGTGCAGCGATGACCAACGCCGGTCGCGGCCTCGACACCGCCTGACCATCCCCAACGCGCAAGGTGCCCGAACCTTGCGGCGTTGCGCGTGAGCGGGCCGCGCGCTACCACCTGGGCCGCCAGAATGCGGTCGACGGGATCGCGATGTGGCCCGGGCAACGGCCCTCCGGGCCGACCGTGCTCCAGGCTGATGGGCAGCCGCTTGAGTTCTGTTCGGTTAGCCGCTTCATCCCTCCTGCTGCTTCTGGAGCTTGGCGTCCTTCTCGGTGGCGCGCTTGAGCGCAGGGCGCTCGTTGAGGCGGGCCAGGGAGGCGGCGAACTCCGGCCGCTCGGGGAGCAGCTTGAACATCGTGCCCCAGCGCAGGCCGGAGCCGATCACCACGTCGACGGCGGTGAACTGCTTGCCCAGCAGATAGGGATCCGCCGCGCCTGCCGCCTTGGCGAGCACGTCGACGACGGTTTCGAGCTCGCCGAAGCCGAGCGCAGCGCGCGGCGGCGTGTCCTTGCGGGGATAGGCGCGCTCCATGATGGCCGGCTCGACGCAGCTGGGCCCGAAGAACAGCCACTTGAGGTAGACGCCGCGGCGGGGATCGCCGACCGGAACGTTCAGCTTGGCCTTCGGGAACTCGTCGGCGAGATAGGTGCAGATGGCGGCCGCCTCTGTCATGACGACGTCGCCGTGCCGGAGCGCCGGCACCTTGCCCATGGGGTTCACGGCCAAATACTCGGGCTTGAGGTTCTCGCCCTTCTTGAAGCTGACGAGATGGATGTCGTAGGGCTCGCCCACCTCCTCCAGCATCCAGTGCACGATAGAGGACCGCGATGGGGCAGCATGATAGAGGGTGAGCTTGGGCATAGCGGGGCTCCTGAGACGATTTGGGGGTGAAAGGCCTGGTAGCCCGGGATTGTGGCACTTGGATGGGCCGGCCTGGACCCGTGGTCAAATGGCGCGTGCTTGCCGACTACTCGAGGTTACGTGTGCCGCCGATACACATCATCGGCCACCCTATCCGCGCTCAATCTGTTGCTGGCATAATCGGCCAAATGACCAAGATTGAAGCTATCGAGAAGGCCGTCGCTCACCTGCTTGCCAGCCGCGAATTCCTACTCCGTGCTGAGCCTGCCTGCCCCCGGACTCGTTCCGGGGGTCGAAGCACGCTTGGAGCCTGCGGTCCGCCCTTCGACCCTCGGGACAAGCCCGAGGGCATGCAAGCTCAGGGCGAAGTCGTGGTTGCGTTGGCTGTCGGGCATCAACGCAAGTCAAGGCGCTCGCTCGCGGGTATGAGTTCTTGGGCTCACTGCCCGCGCCGCACGCCGTCCCACCAGGCGCAGGTGCCCACGCCCACCTCGAAGTTGCCCTCGATCACCTGCACCGGCTCGCGCTGGCCATCGGCAGCGGCCCTGGCGCGCATGGCACGCGACTGCGCCAGCTGGTCCGCTGGCAGCCAAGTGCGGTCGTGACCCCATAGGCTCGGCCCGTAGGTCATCTCCACCGGTTGCCAGCTCGCGGGATCGATCGAGCGCCCGCCCCAGCCGTACTCGACCATGAAGTCGTTGGGTGTGCGCGCATAGAACGAGGTCATATAATCGTTGGTGTGTCGCCCGAGCGTCGTGCTGATGCGGCCGGGCTCGGCGCAGGCGACGTCGTAGGCCTGGCCGACGTCGTCCAGATTGAAGAGCTCCATCATGATGTGGTGGATGCCGCTGCGGCCGGTCTCGATCATGGCCAGGCTGTGATGGCGCGGGTTGACGTGGAAGAAATACGCCTTGAAGGGCTTTAGG
>VBAB01000150.1 GCA_005888525.1 Alphaproteobacteria bacterium | reverse complement strand
CACCGCTCGGCCGACTGCTGGGGATCGAGGTCGATCACCAGGACCTTCCGGCGTTTCGCCGCCGCAATCGCCAGATGCAGCGCCAGCGTCGTCTTTCCGCTGCCGCCCTTCTGGCTGACGATACTCCACACCTTCATACCACTCACCTTCGGCACGTGCACACTGTGCTAGCACATCAAGTTGCTAGCACAAGAACAATCATTAATAAAGTACTAACTGCGGGGAATTTCGCTTGCGCGCGGCCGAAACCGGCGGGTCGGCCGTGGCCCGCGCAGGGAGGCTCGAGGCGTCGGGCGGGTCCGACACGCGCGGCGTCGACATGCTGGACTGCCGAGCAGCGGCCTTTTGGCCCGCCAAGCCTCGCGCCCGACATAGAGCCGCGTTCCAATCCTCGGCATCCCGTCTACAATGGCGCGCTGCAAACGAGGGAGAGCGAGCGAGATGGCCTGGCGCATGGGCGTCGATATCGGCGGGACCTTCACGGACGTGGCGCTGATCGACGATGCCAGCGGGCAGATCGGCGTCGCCAAGGTGCCCACCACGCCGCGCGATTTCGCGCAAGGCGTGCTGGCGGCGCTGGAGATGGCGATGCAGCGCTATGGCCTCGCGGCTGCCGACGTGGGGTTGCTGTCGCACGCGACCACCATCGTCACCAACGCCATCCTGCAGGAGAAAGGGGCGCGTGCGGCGCTCATCACCACGCGCGGCTTCCGCGACGTGCTGGAGCTGCGGCGCTCGGCGCGCTCCAACCTCTACGATCTGTTCCAGGATGCGCCGGCCACGCTGATCCCGCGCCGGCGCCGGTTCGAGATCACGGAGCGCATCGGCGCCGATGCCCGGATCGTCACCCCCCTGGCCGAGGGCGAGATCGACGGCCTGATCGCGGTGCTGAAGGCCGAGCGGGTGCAGGCGGTGGCCGTCTCCCTGCTGTTCAGCTTCCTCAACGCGGAGCATGAGCGCAAGCTGGGCGCCAGGCTGCGCGCGGCGCTGCCGGGCGTTCCGGTCTACATGTCCTGTGAGGTGCTGCCCGAGATCAAGGAGTTCGAGCGCACCAGCACCACCGCGGTGTGCGCCTACGTGGGGCCGATCCTGGCGTCGTATCTGGAGCGGCTGGAAAACGCCACGCGCGAGAAGGGCCTGCCCCGGCTCTACGTGATGGGCTCGAGCGGCGGCGTTCTGGAGGCGGCGGAAACCGTTGCCATGCCGGCCATGGCGGTGGAGTCGGG
>VBAB01000149.1 GCA_005888525.1 Alphaproteobacteria bacterium | reverse complement strand
ATCTTTCGCTCTGAAATTTATTCAATGTCCAGATTGACCGGAAACGAGGGATTCCGACATGCGGACCCACCCTGATTGTGAGTGCGGAAAACCCCTAGCGTGCCAGGCCTCAGCGGTTGAGCGACGTACGCTATGTAAGTATGTAAGATAGACTCACTTCTGGTGCTGGCACAAGGCTGAAAATCTTTGCAGTGCAATGACTTCGGCAGTTATCGGGGTACACCTGCCGCGCGTTTGACGCGGCGGGACCGGTAGGTCTTGACCCGAAGCTGAAGGGTGGAGCAACGATGGAGCACTCGGATAACGAGCCTGGCGGACGCGATTAATATTAACTCAGTTTGGTTACTACAGAAGGGACAGCAACTCATTCCGCGGCAGCTGTCGCCTGTTCCAACCATTAGTGCTGTAAAATCTTCGATAGAAAGAGCTGCGCGCGCTCGCTACGCGGGGTGCCAAAAAACGCCTCTTTGTCTGCATCCTCGACTATGGCTCCTTGGTCCATGAACACCACGCGGTGGGCGACCTTGCGCGCGAACCCCATCTCGTGCGTGACGACCGCCATGGTCATGCCCTCCTCAGCGAGCTTGACCATCACGTCCAGCACCTCGGTTATCATCTCTGGGTCTAGCGCCGAGGTCGGCTCATCAAACAGCATGGCGATGGGGTCCATGGCAAGCGCACGGGCGATGGCGACGCGCTGCTGTTGTCCGCCAGACAGCTGTGAGGGGTACTTCGTCCCCTGTTCGGCAAGACCCATCCGCTCCAACAGCTCATGCGCTTTCGCCTCGGCGGCCGCGCGGTCGCGCGAGAGCACCTTCTGCTGGGCCAGCACGATGTTTTCGCCCGCCGTCATGTGCGGGAAGAGCTCGAAATTCTGGAACACCATTCCGATACGCGAGCGCAGCTTCGGCAGATCCGTGGCGCGGTCACCGACCGAGATGCCGTCGACCGTGATGGTGCCTTTCGTAAACGGCTCCAGCCCGTTGATGCACTTGATCAGTGTGCTCTTGCCTGAGCCCGACGGCCCACAGATCACCACCACTTCGCCCTTGGCAATGCTCATCGAGCAGTTGTCGAGGACATGGAACGGCCCATACCACTTGCTGACGTTCTTGAGCTCGATCACAGGGAGTACCTTCGCCGCAACTGGTTGGCGAGCCGCGACGCGCTGAAGCAGATGACCAGGAACACGATGGCGACGAACATGTAGAGCTCGGTTGGGCGATTGTCACGGCTTGCAACGATGTCAGCCGAGGTCAGGAAGTCGCGCAAGCCCACAACGTATACGAGGGAGGTGTCTTGGAGCATGACGATCGACTGCGTCAGCAGGACTGGGACCATGTTGCGTACGGCCTGCGGCAAGATCACGTAGCGCATCGACTGCATCTTGGTGAGACCCAGTGCCATGGCGGCAGAGATCTGCCCGCGTCGCACACTCGAGATGCCCGCGCGGATGATCTCGGAATAGTAGGCCGCTTCGAACATGACGAAGGCGATCAGCACTGAGTAGAAGCCGCTCACCGGGCGGCCGATCAGCTTCGGCACCAGCGTATAGAACCAGAAGATCACCAGGATCAGCGGCATTGAGCGTAGGAAGTTGACGTAAGCCTCCACCACCCAGGCCAGCGGCTTGATTGGCGACAGACGCAACACCGCCAGCACCACGCCGAGCAGCAACCCGCCGGTGACGGCGAGAGCCGTCAACTGCAGCGTCAGCAGCATCCCATTCCACAGGAACGGCGCGTTGGCCAATAAGATGCCGAAATCGAAACTGCCGAACATCTACTGCGCTCCGACCGCGATGGTGCCGGCGATACGCGTGCGACTTTCGACGATGCGCATGATCACGATCACGAGGCCGGTGACGAGACAATAGAGCACGGTTGCAACGGTGAAGGCCTCGAACGCCGCAAAGGTGTACTCCTCGATCTGGCGCGCCTGCGAGGTGAGCTCGAGCACGCCGATCGTAAGGGCCAGCGAGGAATTCTTGAATACGCCCAGGAAGTCGCTGGTGAGGGGCGGAATGATGGTGCGATAGGCCACGGGGATCAGTACGTAGCGATAGACCTGTGTGGGCGTGAGGCCCATGGCAAGGCCGGCATCGCGCTGACCGCGCGGAATCGCCTCGATGCCGGAACGCACTTGCTCGCCGACGCGCGACGCCGTGTAGAGCCCGAGGCACGCCACCGCGGTAATAAACTGCGGATAGGGCATGTCGCGCTTGACCCAGCGCCCCCAATCCGCCGGCAGCAGCTCGGGCACCACGAAGTACCAGAGAAACATCTGCACCAGCAGCGGAATGTTGCGGAAGATGTCCACATAGACGGTGCCGGCGAGGCGCAGCGCGCGATTGTCAGCGGTGCGCGCAATGCCGATCGCCGAGCCTAGCGGGAAGGCGATGGCCCACGCGAACACGGCGATCAGGATGGTCTTGCCGAAGCCGGAGACAATCCAGCCGAAATACGGCTCCTTCAACAGGATGGGCCAATTCCAATTGTAGCTGCCCATTCCTGTCTCCGCTGGCCTATCCCGCGTGCCTGGCCTGAGCCGCTTAGTCGGGGAGCGCGATCAGTTGGAAGTTCTCCTTCAGCCGGTCGCTCAGCGGATAGTTGATTTTGGTCGGGCCGGGCTCGAACCATTTCTTGTAGATCGCTTCCATCTCGCCGCTCTGGATCAGTCGAGTGATCGTTTTGTTGCCGAGCAGACGGAAATCGTCGTTGTTACGCGGGATCATCATGCCGTACGGGTCATAGGAGAAGTACGGGCCCACGACCTCCCACTCGTCGGGGTTCTTGGATGCGCTCTTCAGTCCGTACAGCACCACGTCGTCCGACACATAGGCGTCGGCGCGCTCCTGCTCCAAATTAAGCATGGCCTGCGAGTGGTCCTTCACTTTGACGATCTCGCCTTTGATCTTGATCTTCTTGGTGTCGATCTCGACCTGTGCGGCCTTCTCGTTGGTGGTGCCGAGCACGGCAACGAGCACCTTGTCGGTCATGTCCTCGATCTTCTTGATGCCGGAGGTCTTTCGCACCAGCAGTTTGGAGCCGGTCAGGAAGGTGGTGTTGAGGAAGCTGATCTGGCGCAAGCGGCCGAGCGTATGGGTCGAGCTTTCGCAAATGATATCGACCGTGCCAGCCGTCAGCAGGGGGATGCGCGTCTGCGGCGTCAGCGGCACAAACTTGACTTCGATCTTGTCGAGCTTCAGCTCCTCCTTGGCAGCGTCGGCAATCTTCAGGCAGATATCGATCGAATAGCCCTGCGCCTTGCCGTCGGGCCCGAGGTAGGAGAGGGGCACGGAGGCGTCGCGATGCCCGATCGTGATAGTCTTGGTCTCGGCGATGCGCTTCATGACCAGGCCGTCTTGGGCGGTTGCGGCGCCTGAAAGGGCGGCGAGCACAGTGACGGCGACAACAGTCCCGAGTATTCGCTTCATTTTCTTACCTTCCTGCACTGGTGGATCTGCTGTCTCAGAGAATACACACAGAACTCCACATCGCGATGCCGATTTGAAGCAACGAGGCACAGCGGAGCGAGATTCAATCCGGCAGTGCGTTAAGTTTGAAGTTCTCCCTCAGCCGGTCACTCAACGGATAGTTGATGTTGGTCGGGCCGGGCTCGAACCATTTCTTGTAGATCGCTTCCATCTCGCCGCTCTGGATCAGCCGGGTGATGGTCTTGTTGCCGAGCAGGCGGAAGTCGTCGTTGTTGCGCGGAATCATCATGCCGTACGGGTCATAGGAAAAGTACGGCCCTACGACCTCCCACTCGTCGGGGTTCTTGGATGCGCTCTTCAGTCCGTATAGCACCACGTCGTCCGACGTAAATGCGTCGGCGCGGCCTTGCTCCAGATTGAGCATGGCCTGCGCGTTGTCTTTCACTTTCAGCATCTCGCCCTTGATTTTGATCTTCTTGGTGTCGATCTCGACCTGCGCTGCCCTTTCGTTCGTACCCCCGAGCACGGCGACCAGCACCTTATCGGTCAAGTCTTCGATCTTTTTGATGCCAGAGTTTTTGCGTACCAGCAGTTTCGACCCTGTCAGGAACGTGATGTTGAGGAAGCCGACCTGGCGTAAGCGTCCAAGCGTGTGGGTAGAAGTCTCGCAGATGATGTCGACCGTACCGGCCGTGATCAGCGGAATGCGCGTCTGGGGGTTGAGCGGCACAAACTTAACTTCGATCTTGTCGAGCTTCAGCTCCTCCTTGGCAGCGTCGGCAATCTTCAGGCAGATATCGATCGAATAGCCCTGCGCCTTGCCGTCGGGCCCGAGGTAGGAGAGGGGCACGGAG
>VBAB01000148.1 GCA_005888525.1 Alphaproteobacteria bacterium | reverse complement strand
CCGGCGGCACGGGTCTTGCCGGTGTGCTCACGTCGCGTGATGCTCTAGGGGTCGCGATGAAGCAGGCTGCCCTTCCAGGTTGCGACGCCGCATTCATGGGGACCATCTCATCCGTGGTGAACCCCCTGACCGGCCTTTACGGCGGGGTGAATTTCGCGGGCCCCTCGATCTTCCAGGACAACCTGTCGATCGTCAGCAACCTCTATACTGGGGGCAACATAAGCGCCGCCCAACTGTCGACCACTCAGGGCATCTCCAGCAACGGTGGCGGCATCTTCATCGGCGACCCCAACGGCATCACCTATTCGGCCGGCATCACCCTTGGCGGCGGTGCGCTGTCGGGTGCGGGTTTCGGTGGCCTGCAGGCCTTTACCGGTGATCCCACTGCGATTGCCATCGGCAACAATGCACAAGCGATGCAGGCCGGCTCGTTGGCACATGGTCTCAACGCTCTTGCAAATGGCGTGAATGCGACCGCGATCGGGACCAGCGCCAAGGCGACCGCAGATGGTGCAACCGCGGTGGGCAGCTCTTCGTTCGCAAAGGGAACCAACGCGTCGGCATTCGGCACGAGCTCGTTTGCTGCTGGCGACAATTCGTCAGCCTTTGGCTATCTCGCCTCAGCGCAGGGCGAGTCATCGACAGCCCTGGGCAACAATGCCGCCGCGCTCGGCAGGTTCTCGTTCGCGGCCGGCTACCAAGCGCTTGCCGACAAATTCGACGGCACCGTCGCTGTCGGTCAAAGTGCGTGGGCGGCGAACACCAACGCCATGGCCATGGGCACGAGCGCCACGGCCGCGGGCATATCATCGCTGGCTTTCGGCACCAGCGCGGTGGCTCTGGGCGCCTCCTCGGTCGCGGTCGGCAATGGTGCGCAGGCTCAGGCAGATTCGACGGTGGCGATCGGCAACGGAGCGGTGGTGTTTGCGAGCGCCGGTCCGGGCTCGTTCGCTGGCGGAACGTCGCTGGTCCTCGGCGGTACCGGCGCAGTCGCGATCGGCAACCTCAATATCGCCAACGGCAACGGCGCGGTCGCCATCGGCGATCCCAACGTCGCCATAGGTACCGGCGCCGTGGCGATGGGCGCGGACAATCTCGCCGTCGGACAAGGAGCGGTTGCGATCGGCAATAACAACATGGCTTTAGGGCAAGGCGCGGTGGCGCAAGGCAATGGCTCGCAGGCCCTGACAGCCGGCTCCATCGCTATCGGTGATACCGCCCTGGTAACCGCCAGCGCGTCACAGGGCATTGCCATGGGCAGCGGCGCGATCGCCGCCGGCAACCAATCGATGGCGCTCGGTGTGTCGTCGCTGGCCTTAGGCGACTCCAGCACCGCGGTCGGTCAATCCGCCATGGCGACCGCCATGGGCGCGTCGGCCTTCGGTTGGCAATCAGCAGCATCAGGTACGGGGGCAATCGCGGCAGGTGCGATGGCGGTCGCCAGCGGCCCATCGTCGGCGGCCTATGGCGCGGGCGCAAGTGCTACGGGTGCGTCGTCGGTCGCGATTGGCACGGGAGCGGTGGCCAACGCAGCCAATTCGACCGCCCTTGGTGCCAGCGCGACGGTTGCAACCTCGAATACGAACTCGACCGCAATTGGAGCGGGAGCGACAACGACCGCGGACAATCAAATCGTCTTGGGTACAGTAAGCCAAACCTATCAGACGCCCGGCATCGATTCTCAGACGAGCAGAGACCGGCAGAGCGGGCCGCTGAGGCTCGTCACCTCCGACAGCCAGGGCGACCTTGCAACCGACGGCGGGGCGACATTCACGGAAATCGCCAAGCTGAGAGCCGGCACTGCCGTCGCCATGGCGATGCAGGCCCCGACCTTGGGACCTGGCGAGAACTTCGGTTTGCGCTTGGGATACGGTAATTTCGACAGCCATGCCAACGCCGTGGGGCTCACTGCGATGGGTAATCTCTGTCGCCAATGCTATCTTGGCATTGACCGCATTTCCATCGATGTCGGCGCGGGTGTGGGCACGTCGACCTTCAACACTTACAACTCGGGTGCGGTCTTGGGTGCCCGTGTTGGCGGCCAGTTGACGTGGAAGTAGCAGTCGTTGAATTTGTGTATTACGACTACGATTAGGCGTTCCGCCAGAACTGCAGCAGCAGCGCTTCCGAGAGCCGATGCCCGATTCAATGTCCGCCGCAATGCGCCTCGCTCGGCTTCTGTTCGGCGCAATGCTGGCCTGCGGCGTTTGTAACGAGAGTGTCTGCGCGCAAACGACGCAGCAGGTCGCGCCGACGCGTGTGCCGATGCCGGACAACGCGAAGCTCACGCTGCTCATTCAAATGCACATCGCTGCATTGAGCCAAGCCAACCTCACCGGCAACTACAGCGTGCTCCATGCGCTGGGCTCGCCGGCTTTTCAGGCCGTGAACTCCACCGCGCAACTTGCTGCCAATTTCACCGTCTTCCGCTCGCAAGGCATCGACATCAGCCCCACGATCCTGTTGCCACCGATGCTCACGGGCCCGCCGAAGCTGGAAGGCACCGATCTGCTCCGCGTGTCCGGACAGTACGATACCAAGCCGCAGCGGGTCGTGTTCGAGATGGCATTCCAGGCTGTCAATAATGCGTGGCGTTTGGCCGGCATTGCGGTGAGCACGGTCGCAGACAACCAAGTCGTGCAGCGCGTAGAGCAACCCGCTGCAGCAAGTCAGCCTCTAAAGGCGCCGAGACCCGGTAGCCCAGCCAAAAAGTAGACGAGAGGGATCTACGTATGGTTGCCATTCTCGCCCCGGCAGCGGTGCCGGCAGAGTGTTCACACAAAGTCCATTCGACGAGGGCGGCATGGCGACCAACATCAAGCAGATCATCTACTTCCATCACCGCCTCGATGCGACGGCGGCGACGATCCGGAATAAGCGCTCCGACATAGACATGTTCCGCCGCGACTTCGGCGGGCCGGCAGCCGACAACTGGTCCGACATGAGCCGCGCGCACGGCTACCACGCCTGTGCCCGCACCGAGATGCGCGAACCCTGGTTTCCTGACGCCAAGCTTTTTGCCAAGGCGCCAAACTTGCTTGCTGTCTGCTCGCTAGGCGCCGGCTACGACGTGATCGACGTCGATGCGTGCACTAAGGCCGGTATCCTGGTCTGCAACCAATCCGGTGCCAACAAGGAGGCGGTCGCCGAGCACGCCTTGGGCCTCATGCTCGCCCTCTCCAAGAAGATCATGGAGACCGACCGGGCAGTACGGAAGGAGAGCAATGTCGAGCGCTTCCGCTATGTCGGGACGGAGCTTCTCGGCAAGACGATAGGTATCATCGGCCTCGGCAATATCGGCTCGCGTGTCGCCGAGATCTGCAAAAGCGCTTTCCGCATGACCGTGCTGGCCTACGACCCCTATCTGTCCAAGGAGAGGATGGCGGCGCGTAACGCCGAGAAGGTCGAGCTGAGGGACATATTGCAGCGCGCCGACTATGTCACCGTGCACTGCCCACGCACGCAAGAAACGTTCGGCATGATCGGGTATCAAGAGCTCTCCCTGATGAAGCCGACAGCGTTCTTCATCAACACCTCGCGCGGCGGCACCTACAAGGAGAGCGATCTTGCCCGGGCGTTGGGGGAGCGGAAGATCGCCGGCGCCGGCATCGACGTTTTCCTCGAGGAACCACCGCCGACCGACCACCCGCTGATGGCCTTCGACAACGTGATCCTGACACCGCACAACGCCGGCAGCACCCGCGAAGCCCACGACAATGTCGCGACCTACGCCTCTGAGCAATGGATCGACATCTTTGATGGCAAGGTGCCGCCACGCCTGATCAACAGGGCGGCGTGGCCGAAGTACTCCGAGCGTTTCCAGAAGATCCTCGGCTTCAAGCCGGAGCCGCTGCGGGAGGAGTGATCGAGGGCGATGATCAAGAGGCACGCGCCTCTCGTTCACGCTGTGCCGCAGGTGCGCCGGTACGTCCTCTCGTTCGTTCTCGACGAGCCGACGCGGCCGGACGTTCCGACACAGGCTATGAACGTCGATGCCGTTGCCGAGCTCTGGTACGACGACGTGGCCGCCATGAAGACCGCGGCGGCATCGCCGGAGATGAAAGCAGTCCTAGCCAACGGCGCGCTGCATCTCGGCGCCATCAAGACGTTCATCACCGAAGAGATCGCCGTCATTGCGTGAGCGAGGCAGCCGTCGCCTACGGACGCATGGAAAATGCGCGCGGGCCCGGCGTGCGCAGCGGCGCGGCGAGGTTGGCGAACTCGCACAGCAGCTTTCGCGTGTCGCGCGGGTCGATGATCTCCTCCACCCAGAACGTTTCGGCCGTGCGGAACGGTGAGCGCAGCGCGTTGAGCCGCGCCTCGATCTCGGCGAGCTTGGCCTTGGGGTCGTGCGCGGCATCGATCTCGGCCCGATAGGCCGCCTCGATGCCGCCCTCGAGCGGCAGGGAACCCCACCAGCCCGAGAGCCAGGCATAGCGGATCGCCAGCCGCCCCGCCGGCACGTGCGCGGCGCCGGCAACGCCGAAGGAGTTGCGCACGATCACGGTGCACCAGGGCACGCTCGACTGGTTGATAGCGGCCATGGCCCGCACGCCGTGCCGGATGGTCGCCGATTTCTCCGCCTCCAACCCGATCAGGAAGCCGGGGCAGTCGCACAGATAGACCACGGGCAGATGGAACGTCTCCGCCATGTCGACGAAGCGCACGGTCTTGGCGCAGGCGTCCGCCGTCCAGGCGCCGCCGTAGTGATACGGATCGCTGGCGAGGATGGCGACGGGCAGCCCGTCGAGCCGCGCCAGGCCGGTGATGATCGGGCGGCCGAACATCTGCCCCATCTCGAAGAAGGAGCCCTTGTCCACCACCGCGTCGATGATCTGCCGCATCTTGTAGACCTTGCGGCGGTCGCGTGGGATCACCGAGAACAGCATCTCCTCGCGCCGGTCGGTGGGATCGGTGGGCTCAGCCCGCGCCGGCACGCTGTGGATCGAGGAGGGCAGATACGACAGGAAACGGCGCGCGCATTGGAACGCCTCCTCCTCGGTCTCGACCGCGTGGTCGACGGCTCCGGCCCGGCACTGCACCTCCCAGCCGCCCAACTCCTGCTTGCTGAGGTTTTGACCGATGCCCGCCACCACTGGCGGGCCGGCCACGAACAGAGCCGACGTGGTCTTGGTCATGATCGAATAGTGGCTGGCGGCCAGCCGCGCCGCACCCAGGCCCGCCACCGAGCCCAGGCCCAGCGCGACGACAGGAACGATCCCCAGGTTGTCGGCCATGTACTGGTAGTGGAACTGGGAGATTCCGAGCTGGCCGGGAAGGTTGGAACGGCCGCTGGTCTCGATGGTCTTGACCGAGCCGCCACCGCCCGAGCCCTCGATGATGCGGATGATCGGCAGCCGCAGCTCTTGCGCCATGCGCTCTGCGAGGATCGGCTTCATCGGGATTGTGGCGTCGGCCGAGCCGCCGCGCACCGTGAAGTCGTCGCCCAGCACAATCACCGGCCGGCCGTCGATGCTGGCGCGCCCCATGACGCAATTGGACGGCGTGAGCTTGCTCAGCTTGCCGGCCGCATCGTACTCGGCCTTGCCGGCGATGGCGCCGACCTCGTGGAAGCTGCCCTGGTCCACCAGCTGGTCGATGCGCTCGCGCACCGTGAGCCTGCCGCCGTCGTGCTGGCGCTGCACCTTGTCCGGGCCGCCCATCTCGCGCGCCATTTGCTCGCGCGCCCTGAGCTCGTCGAGTTCGGGTTTCCAAGTCATGCGTTATTCCTCGGATGGAAGTCGCCGGCTGCTGCCGCTGCTCATTCGGCAGCCGTTGCCGGGCGCAAGGCCGCCTCGACGGCTGGCGATAGATAGGCGCCCTGCCGCAGCAGCTCGTGCTGAATGGCGGCGGGGGCCACATCGCGTGGCGACTTGCCGGCGCCTGCCGCCAGCGCTGCCGCGATACCGGCCGCCTGTCCGGTGAGCCAACATTGCGGGATCTCGCGCATGAAGGTGTGCGAGCTGGCGTCGCAGGCCACGTGTCGGCCGGCTCCCAAGATATAGTCGAGCTCGGCCGGCACCA
The DNA here is from genome assembly GCA_005888525.1 of Alphaproteobacteria bacterium. Lineage (GTDB taxonomy): Bacteria > Pseudomonadota > Alphaproteobacteria > Rhizobiales > Hyphomicrobiaceae > AWTP1-13. The sequence goes on along the minus strand of VBAB01000148.1, from coordinate 490 downwards.
GCGCGCCGTAGGGCACCGAGATGTTGGGAAACTTCGGCGACAGGGAGGTCGATACGCCGATCTCGTCGTCCCAAACCTGCCCCGTGTCCCACTGCTGCCGCGTCACCTTGCGCAGACCGTTGAGCCGCCGGCTGTGGCGCACGCCGATCTGCGGCGCGCCCAGCATCAGGAAGGCGTTGGCGAAGCCGGGCGCCGCAGCCCGGTAGACCTCGAGGTGACCCGTCGCAAGCTGCCGCGAGCGCAGCTCGACCGTGGTCAAATCCTCGACGTCGACGGCGCTGTAGCCCGATAACCGCGGTCCCATGAACAGGGCCACGTCATTGCGCCAGGAGACGAATGGCTTCTCGAAGAATTTCAGCTTCTGCCGGCCGAGCGCCATGAACTGGGAGAAACCATCGGGTTCCTGCTTGCGGAAGGCCAGCCACCGCTCCATGTCGACCCCACCCAGCAGGAACGCCGTATTGATGCAGTGATGGATGTCGCCTTCGTC